>JACCVB010000075.1 GCA_013698385.1 Chloroflexota bacterium | reverse complement strand
TCGTCGTCGAGGTCACCGTTCCCGCGACGACTTCGACGAGATCCATCAGCGGCACCGGGTTGAAGAAATGGAGGCCCACGACGCGCTCCTGGTGGATGGCCGCCTCGGCGATCGCGCCGATGGACAGAGCACTGGTGTTGGTGGCCAGGAGCACGTCCGGCGGGGCATCGCTATCGAGTGCCGCGATGATCGTGCGCTTCAACTCGAGGTCCTCGAGCGCGGCTTCGACGACCAGATCCGCCTCGGCCGCGACAGCATCCAGGGTGGGTACGTCTCGGAGCCGCTCGATCCGCGTCGCGACCCAGGCCGCAGCGGCGTCGATCGCGTCGTCGGGGGCAAGCCGCGCGGCTCGACGCGCCAGGCCGGACCGGACGGACTCGCGCGAGCGATCGATCGCGGTCGGGTCGACGTCGTGGAGCACGACCTCGCGGCCAGCCTCAAGGGCGACCTGGGCGATCCCCGTGCCCATGATCCCGGCCCCCACGATCCCGACGACATCGATCGGGTGGGGGTCGTCCGACCGAGTCACACCGACTTCAGGGCTTCGAACGGCTGCCGGCAGGCGCGGCAGTAGAACAGGGAGCGGCACTGGGTCGGGCCGAACGCGCTGTCCATCACGACCTCGCCCGAGGAGGCGCAGAACGGGCAGCGCGTGGCCCCGGGGTCGGCCGGCGGCGCGATCCCGACGGCGGCCAGGGCGCGCAGGCCGGCGGCGGAGATCCGGTCGGAGGTCCATGGCACCTCAAACGTGGTCTCGACCCGGACGGGCCGCCCAAGACCCGCCAGGGCACTCGCGATAGATGCCCGGATGACGTCCAGGGCCGGGCACCCGATGAAGGTCGGCAGGATGGCCACCCGGATCCCATCCTCATCCACGTCGACCCGATGGACGATGCCCAGGTCGACGACGGACAGGACCGGGAGTTCGGGGTCCGGAACGGTGGCCAGGATCGCGCGGATCTGCGTTTCGAGCGACGCTGCGGCCCCGACCGCAGCGCCCGAGCCGGAGCGTGCCTGCGCGATGGCGAGATGCGTCCCGGCCTCACTCACCAGGCCGCTCCAGGGTCGCTGCGGCGGACCATCGTGAACTCGGACCAGAGCCAGGCGAAGGGCTCGCCGTGGTCGGTTCGGCCACGGGAGGCTGAGGCCGCCGTGGAGGACGGGATCCGCAGGCCGAGGCGCGAGAGCGTCGGAGAGATCGCGGCTTGCCAGCGCTCGGCGAGCTCCGCCATCGGGGCTGCCAGGATGCCGGCTTGCACGAGGTCGGCCTCGCCTTCGAGCGCGGCGAAGACGGTGGCCGCGTCCGGGGCCACCGCGGCCAGCGCCGTTTCGAGTCGATCGCGGGGCTCGCCGCGGGCGGCCGCAAGCCGTTCCAGCCATGCGCCGATATGCATCGCGTGGTAGCGCTCCTCGCGGACCATCTTGCCGACGAGGCCGGTGAGGGGCGCCCACGAGCCGCCGGTCAGGGCTGCCAGCCGGACGGCGTCGGCGGTCTCGTACAGGTAGCGCCGGGCGATCGTCATCGCCCAGTCACCCCGGCCGTGGTCCAGTAATCGAGCGTGTCGGTACTGGTCAGGCTCGCGGTCGTAGGCGAGCGCGTCGGCGTCGGCGTCCCCGCCCAGGAGCTCCGCGAGCAGGCCGTAGAGCGCCGCCGCGTGACCCAGCTCGTCCTGCGAGAGCGAGCTCATCGCGATGTCCTCCTCGAGGATGGGCGCGATGCCGGTCCACTCCGAGTCGGAGAATCCGATGACGAACTCGTCATCAGCCATCGATCGCAGAAGGGCGTCGAGGGCGTCGACGGGCAGCCCGGTCGCGGACGCGGGCGTCGGTGTGGGTACGGGCGTTGGCGTCACCCGGGTCGGGCCCTGGGCTTCGGCTGGCCGGAGGCCCGTCTGGCCGCCGCCAGTTTGTCGCGCATGACGTACCCACCCGGCTTCTTGAAGGAGCGGTCGAGCGGCGGCTGAAGCAGGTCGGGATCGTCGAGATCGAGGACGTCCGCGCGGCGGACGACCCACAGCCGAACGCTTTCCTGGCGACGACCGAACAGTTCCCGGGCGTAATGCACCGCCAACTCCGCGTCCGGCGCCATGACCGACCCGCCGTGGCGCATCGGATCGCCGTCCTTCTCCTGGCGGAAGACGTCCCAGGGCTCCAGCGTGCTCATGCCACTCGCGGTGCAGGTCGCGGGGCGGCGAGGATGGACTCGCGGACCCAGCGCGTCTCCTCGCGCGCGAGCCGCCGGAAGTCGAGCCTTGCCTGGGACATCGGCCCGTGGTTGGTCACGACGGTCCGCAACTCATCCCAGTCGGGCTCGGTGTACTGCCACAGGGCCGATGCTTCGTCGAAGCGAAGGGCCGGATCCGGGATGACCAGCCCGAGTTCGAGGAGGCGAGGCACATAGATCGTCAGGAATTCCTGGCGCAGTTCTTCCGAGGTCTTGGCCTTGATCCGCCAGTGCAGGTCGCGATCCTTCTCGCGCGGCGAGCGCGGGCCGTGCATCTGCATGAGCGGGCCCCACCAGCGGTCGAGCGCGTCCTGGACGGCCGCGCGCTGCGACGGGGTGCCGGTGACCAACGTCAACACGACGTCGCGGCCGTGCATGATGTGGACCGATTCCTCCCAGCAGATCTTGCGCATCGTCCGCGCGTACGGGCCGTAGCTGCTGTCGCGCAGCGCCTGCTGGGCGACGATCGCAGCGGCGTCCACGAGCCAGGCGATGATCCCGACGTCGGCCCACGAGCGGGTCGGGTAATGGAAGACGTTGTGGAACTTCGTCCTGCCGTCGATCAGGTCGTCGAACATCGCTTCGCGCGACTTGCCCAGGTCCTCCGCGATGCGGTAGAGCAGCTGGGCGTGACCGACTTCGTCCTGGACCTTCGCGGTCAGGGCGAGCTTGCGGCGCAGGGTCGGCGCGCGCATCAGCCACTCGCGCTCGGGCAGGACGCCCATCAGCTCCGAGTTGGCGTGCATCTCGACGAAGCGCAGGACAGCCGTTCGGTATTCGTCCGGCATCGGGTCCGACGCCTCCACCTTGTGACCGGCGGCGACATGGGCCTCGAACCGCTCGACCCAGGCGTCTGGCGTCACGCCCTCCCGGGATGGAACGGGTGTCCGCTCTTCGGGGGCAAGGACGGGATCGAGCGCCAGCGGGTCGGTCACTGGGTCACCTCGTCGAGCTGCCGGACTGCGCGGAGCGCGAGCGCCGCGTAGAGGTCGGCCACTGCCCCGGGCTTCAGGTGGCCGCCGGGTCGGTACCAGCTGACGAGGCCGTTCAGGGCGGTCAGGATGAATGCGGCCGCCCCCGTCGGATCCGTCGCGGCGAAGTCGCCACGCTCCATGCCGTCCCTGATGACCGCCCGCAGGCGATGCTCGTAGGCGTCCCGGCGCCGGCCGATCTCTGCCCGGTGCGACGCAGACAGGGAACGCCACTCGTGGACGAACACGCTGGCCCGACCGATGTCCTCGGTGACGACGATGACGTGGGCCCGGACGAGGGCGGTGAGTCGGCTGCCCGGGTCCGGGGGGCGCTTTCCGTCCGGGTCGGAGTCGGAGTCGGAGTCGGAGTCGCCGAGAGCGGCGAGGGCAGCGTCGG
>JACCVB010000004.1 GCA_013698385.1 Chloroflexota bacterium | reverse complement strand
TCGGCCAGAAGGACCAGGTCGTCCGCGACTATCGGGCGAAGAAGTACAACGCCGTGGCGGACGGCATGACGGACTTTGCGATCCTCGACGGCAACGCGGCGTTCACCAGCCCGACCGAGATCTCGCTCGACGGCCGGGCGATCGCCGCCGACCGGTTCCTCATCGCGACCGGCAGCCGGCCGATCGTGCCGCCGATTCCGGGCCTCGAGACCGTGCCGTACCTGACCAGCGACCTGCTCGATGCCGACGAGGCCGGCAGGCTGACGGAGCTGCCGGAATCGCTCATCGTGCTCGGCGGCGGCTACATCGCCGTCGAACTCGCCCAGTTGTTCTCGCGTCTCGGGACCCGGGTGACGATCGTCGCTCGTTCGGCACTGCTCCGCGGCTATGAGCCGGAGCTCGGCACAGCCCTGTCGGACGCATTCGCCGCTGAAGGGATCGAGATCCTGGCCGACACCCGGACCAAGCGCGTCTCGGGCGACGGGTACGGCGTAGCGGTCGCGGTCGAGACACCATCTGCGGGCCGGATCCTGCGGGCCCAGCGGCTGCTGGTCGCCACCGGCCGCAGTCCCAACACGGACGAGATCGGCCTGGATCGGATCGGAGTCGAACTCGACGCCGACGGCTATGTCGTCGTCGATGCCGAGCTGCGCACCAGCCTGGCGCACATCTCGGCGGCCGGCGACGTCATCGGCACGCAGCGCGGCTCGCAGATGGCGACCCCCGTCGGGGCCCGCCAGGGACGGATCGTGGCGGAGAATGCCTTCAACGCCGCTCGCCGCAAGTTCGACGGGACCGTGATCCCGCGCGCGATCTTCACCGATCCGCCGATCGCCGTCGTCGGCCTGACCGAGGCCGAGGTCAAGGCGAAGCATCACCCGGCGGTGACCGCCACAACCCCGCTCAAGTACGTCCCGCGAGCCGGCGCGATCCATCGACCTGAGGGGTTCGTGAAGATGATCGCGTCGACGATCAACGAGCGGATCCTCGGCGTCCACATGATCGGCGAATCGGCAGCCGAGGTCATCCACGAGGCGGCGATGGGCATGCGCTTCAAGGCGACCATCGACGACTTCATCGACCTGATCCATGTCTACCCGACGATGAGCGAGGCGCTCAAGATCGGCGCCCAGGCATTCCGCAAGGACGTCACGAAACTGTCTTGCTGCGCCGAGTGACATAGCGGGATCGTGGTTCCGACGGGATCACGGACGCTCGGTCAGGATGATCCGTGGCGGCTCCGCGAGGGCCGCCACGATCAGGAGCGCGCCCCAGATCGAGGGCGACCCCGGCCACGAGCCCGAGGAGGCGCGCATCGCCGGCCGAATTGTGATGAGCGACACAGCGCCGGGAGTCAGACGCGACCATCATCTGGTCAGACGCGGCGAGCTCCTCCTCCCTCCCCCGCGACGCATGAACAACCCCGGCCGCAGGGCCGGGGTTGTTCATGCGCGTCTCACAGCCAGGGCCACGGTTGGCAATATGTAATGAACCGATGCCGCGCTCGGGCGGAGCCGAGTCGCCGCGCAAGGGCCGGCGCAGAGCGATCCGGCTCGGCGACCTAGCCTAAGCGGCGGTGGGGGCTGGGGATCGTCGGCGTGGTCGCACCCGGCTCCGGGGCGGGACAGGCGGGAGGCCTGACGCGGGCCGATGTCGATGGGACCGGTGGCCGAGCGCGCGGTACGTGCCGGCAGGTGCGGGCTCGGCCGTCGTCATCGGCTGTCCGAGGATCAGGCGCTGTGGCATGCCCACGGCTTCGGGCCGACGTCGCCGTGCGATCTCACCAGCGCGAGGAGCGTGTCAATGGGTGGGGAGTCGCCGACGGCGGGTCCCTTCGTGGGGCCAGCGCAGACCAAGGTCCGGGTCGCGGATCACGATACCGGGGGACCGCCGGACATCGGCCGTGGGTCGCTGAGGCCTGGTTCCGGACAGGACCGCCGAGATGTAGGCTCCGGATCCCTCGCGGCGTCGCGGTTCCGCCCGGTGGTTCGGCGCTTCGTCAGCACCAGGGTCGCCGTTCTCCATGCGGCATCGGCCTTCGGGGCGGGGGGATCGGCGGGCGCAGGGGAGCCCGCCCCCGCGGAACAGGCGACCGCGACCAGGAGCGTGGCTGCCATCAAGACAGCTATCCGCATCTTCATCGCCGAAGGCTACCGCGGCCCTGCCCGCGGCGACCGCTATCTCCCTTACTCCCAAGTCGCCGTGAAGCTCCGAATGTGGGGAGCGTCACGGCATGGGCTGGGCAAAGGTCGGACCATCGAGGGACTCAACCCAATCTGGAGATTCATGCGCAGCGACATCGTTCCCGGTTCCCGCCTCCCCGACTACGAACTGTCCGACCAGACGGGCCGGCGCCGTCGACTGTCCGATCTGCAGGGCAGCGACCCGATGATCGTGATCCTCTCGCGCGGACACTACTGCCCGAAGGATCGGCGCCAGCTCCGAAACCTGGTCGAGCTGTACCCAGAGATCCGGGTGGCGCACACGAACATCGTCACGATCTCGACCGACAATCTTCTCGAGACGAACGAGATGCGCGACGCACTTGGTGCGGCCTGGCCGTTCCTGTCGGATCCCGGGCGCATCGTGCAGAAGGATCTCGACATCGCCGAGTACACGGACCCGCACCACGACCCGATGATCCCGTACACCTTCGTCCTTGCGCCGGGCCTGGAGATCCACTCGATCTACAACGGCTACTGGTACTGGGGACGACCATCGAATGAAGACCTGCGGCGGGATCTGCGCGACATCACACGCGTGGTCAGGTCCGATTGGGACCTTGGGGCCCCCGGTCTGCGCGAGCTGTGGGATGCGGGCGCGCGCGACGACTTCTGGCCGTACGGGCGATCAATGCGCGAAGTCCTAGCGGGCCAGGAAACTGACAGCGGCCGTTGACGCGTGACCGACCCCATCGACAGGACAGGAACTTCGCATCGTCGCCTTCCGGACGACGACCAGCGCGCAGCCACCCTCCGCGACGCGGCGCGCGTCCTGGACGCCAACTGGCTCGGCGCCTCCACCGTGCCGTCGCGCTCCCTGTACCCGCACCAGTGGAGCTGGGATGCGGCGTTCATCTCGATCGGTCGCTCGTGGTACGACGAAGCCAGGGCGCGCCTCGAGCTCCTGACGCTGTTCGACGCACAATGGTCGAACGGGATGTTGCCGCACATCATCTTCTTCAACCCGGCCATCCCGATCGGGGCGTACTTCCCCGGCCCCGACTTCTGGGATTCGCGGCGTTCGCCGCACGCTCCACGCGATCGTCCGACCTCGGGCATCACCCAGCCCCCGATCCACGCCGCCGCGGTGTTGGAGATGCATCGACATGCGGTCGATGTGGACGGGTCGAGGGCATTCCTCGAGGCGATCTACCCCAGGCTCGTCGCCCAGCACGACTACCTGTCCCGGGACCGAGATCCGACGTCCATCGGCCTGCCGGCAATCGTCCACCCCTGGGAGTCCGGGCTGGACGACTCGCCGGCCTGGGACCGACTGCTCAAGGGACTCGCCATGCCACCGGGCGAACGGCCGACATACCGGCGCTTCGACACCGATCACGCGGAGGCCGCCGACCGCCCCACGGACGCGGCCTACGACGCGTTCGTCTATCTCGCCGCGCGCTACCGGGACGGTGGCTATGACGACGCGCACCTCCTTGATGCGGCGCCGTTCGCGATCGCCGGTCCGCTGTTCTCGGCGATCTACCTCTGGTCCACGCACGCGCTGGCGGAGATCGCCACGATGATCGGCGCGGATCCAGGCCCGCATCGTGAGGCAGCTGCCCGGATCGGCCGGGCGATCGTCGACCATCTCTGGGACGCCGACGATCGGGCGTTCTACCCACGAGATCTCCGGTCGAACCGGCTCGAGCCCGAGGAGACGATCGTGTCGTTCGCCCCCCTGCTGGATCCGGATCTGCCGTCAGCGCTGGTCGACGCCGTGTGCGAGCGGCTGGAGTCGGTCTGCTTCCATCCCGACGCGCCGGAGCACTTCGTCGTCCCGACTTACAGCGTGCGAAGCCCCGGCTTCGATCGACGTCGCTACTGGCGCGGGCCCGTCTGGCTCAACACGAACTGGTTGCTCTGGCGCGGCCTGCGCCTGCATGGTCGGACCGCCCTGGCGGACGAGATCGCGAACAGCAGTCTCGCGCTCGTCGGGCGATCCGGGTTCCGCGAATACTTCGAGCCCTTCGATGGATCGGGGCACGGTAGCGACGACTTCAGCTGGAGCGCCTCCCTTGCGATCGACTTCATCCGGTCCGCCACGTGACAGGGCCAACGTCGTCAGCCGACGTACGTGCGATCGCGCGTGGCCGGCCTGCGATTCGCGGCAGCCGACGTGACCGCATATCGCGTAAAGGCGGATGTTGAACGTGCTGCCGCACTCCTCGCAGCGTGCCCCGCTCGGGGCCGCCCGCTCGGCCGGGATGTGTTCGCAGGTGGTGGCGATTGAACCGGTGAGCCGGCGAAGGATGTCCATGGGCACAACCCTGCGCCCTGGATGCCGTGGCGTTGATGTGACGCGCCTTACGGCCTCGGAGCTCACGAAGCGCACATGATGACCGGACGGGGCCGCGCCCGACTCGGTGGCGCGGACCCGGCCAACACCCGGAGGCAGCATTCACCAGTGACCGATTCGATCGCCGAATACGAAACGCGGATGGCGCACCAGCGGGCTGACAAGGACACCCGGTTCCGAGCGTCGCCACACAGTCCGATCCCACCTTCGGGGCGAATAGCGTTCGAAGGATTGACGTACTTTCCGATGGATCCCGTGGCCCGGTTCGAGGGCCTTCGATTGTCGCGACCGGTAGAGGACCTGCCGACATCATTCGACATCGCCACCTCCGATGGCGGATTCCGACGTGCACAACGCCTTGGTGCACTGCGGTTTGCCTGGAACGGACAGGATCGCGATCTGATCGCCTACGACCTTGGCACCGCCCACGGCGCATTGTTCGTGCCGTTCCTCGACGCGACCAGCGGGTCGGACACGTATGGCGCGGGCCGATACCTGGACGTGGAGCCGGAGGAGGACGGAAC
>JACCVB010000003.1 GCA_013698385.1 Chloroflexota bacterium | reverse complement strand
TCGTCGCCGGGCTGGAGCGTCGCGATGCGCTCGCGCAGCGCGATCTCGATCCGGCGGTACTGGGGCACGTACGTCTCGATCATCGTCGGGCGCCGCCGCTCGCCGTCGTAGCTGCGCTGGCCGCATTGGCCCCGTTCGGCGCCATGGCCGTCGTGGTCGCACGTGCCCGTTCCGCGCCGTGCACCGCCGCGCCGATCGCTCCGGCCCACGTGCCGAGCTTTGCCGTCACGAGCTCGACCCGGTCGAGCGACGTGGTCCGGACTCGCCTGCCGACCTCGGCCCGGATCGGGTCCAGCAGCAGGTCCCCGGCCGCCGCGATGCCGCCGCCCAGGATGACCCGGTCCGGCGACAGCACCACGATCATGTTCGCGATGCCGATCCCGAGATAGGTGCCGATCCGCTCCAGGCCGGCGAGCGCAGTCTCGTCACCGCCGCGTGCCGCCACGACGGCCGACTCGACGGAGCCCGTCCCGCACGCGGCAGCGATCCGGTCCGCCCTGGCGAACGCCTCGAGACAGCCGTGATTGCCACAGCCGCACGGCGGCCCATCCGGGTCGATCGTCTGGTGACCGATCTCGCCCGCGGTCCCGTCGTGGCCGAGCAGGACCTGGCCGTCGACCGCCACGAAGCCGCCGACACCCGTGCCGAGCGCGAGCCCGATCAGCGTTCTCGCGCCTCGGCCGGCGCCCAGCCGAAGCTCCGCCAGCCCGAACGCGCGGGCGTCGTTGATCAGCCCGACCGAGATCCCGAGTTCGGCCTCCACGGGCGGACCGACCGGCCGACCCGCCCACGCCCCGGGCAGGTTGACCAGGAATCGGGTCGTGCCGTGCTCGGGATCGTAAAGTCCCGGAACGCCGATGCCAGCGGTGGAGACATCCGGCCACGCCGCCACGGCCCGGCGGCCCATCCCGATCAGGCGTTCGACGACGGCGTCAGGCCCATCGGCGGCGCCGGTCGCCTGCTCTCCTCGATCCAGGGTTTGCCAGCGCTCATCCGACCGCTCAACGATGGCCCACTTCAGGTTCGTACCGCCGAGGTCGATCCCGAGGTGCCGGGTCGCGAGGTGCCGGGTCGCGAGGGGCCGGGTCGCAAGCGACTTCACGACTCGCCGGTCACGCGGGTATAGGCGGCGGCGACCGCCACGATGATCGCCCCGAACAGCACCTGACGGACCGCCTCCGGCATCTCGAGGACGGTGAGGAGCGTGGTGAGGACCGTCAGGATGAGGGCTCCGACGATCGTCCCAGCGTAGCCCCCGCGGCCGCCGATGATCGACGTGCCGCCGATCACGGCCGCGGCGACCGACGGCAGGACCGACTGCTCGACGAGGCTGACGGTTGCCGTGTTGAGGAGGCCGGCGATGAGGATCCCCGCGATCGCCGCCAGGATCGCTGACATCACGTAGAGCGCGACCAGGACCTGCCACACTCGGGTCCCCGAGAGTCGCGCCGCGATCGGATTGTCTCCGACCGCGAACAGGAGCCGGCCATACCCGCTTCGGCGCAGACCGATCACGATCAGGATGGCGATCGGTACGAACACCACGAGGCTGTTGGGCACGAAGCCGAACGAGATCCCCGAGCCGAGCCATTGGATCGGGTCGGGGACGAGCGTCCCGGACTGGACCATCGCCAGCTGGTATACGGACATCAGCCCCAGGACCACGAGACTCATACCCAGGGTCATGATCAGCGGATGGACCTTGAAGACGCCGATCGCGACCCCGTTGACGACTCCGGCGAAGGCGCACGCGACGAGGGCGATCGCGATCGCCACGACCGCACCCTGGCCGGTCGCCTGCGTCGCCATCAGGAACGCCGCCATCGAGGCGACCGCGCCGACCGACAGATCGATCCCGCCGGTCAGCATCGCGAGCGTTTGGCAGGCGGCCAGGATCGCGAGGGGGATGGCGGTGCGCATCGTCGTGGCCGCCCAGTTGCCGTTCACGATCCCGGGCTTTGCAAGCTCGAGGACCGCGACCAGCACCACAAGGAGGATGACGAGCGGGATCAGCGGTCGGTCGCGGATGATCCTCCGCCAGGCGCTGCCGCTCAGCAATGGGCTTCGCGGAGCGTCCGCGCTCCGGGCGGTGCCGGCGGTCCTGGTCATGCCCGGACCTTGCGCATCGCCACGAGGCTGCCAAACATCACCACGCCGATCAGGATCACCCCCTGGATCGCGGTCGACAGATTTGGATCGACGCCGAGAAACGTCAGGTCGATCCGGACGAGTGCAAGGACGATCACCGCGATGATCGGTCCCAGGACGCCGCCGCGTCCGCCGGCGAGACTCACGCCGCCGAGCACGATCGCGGCCACGCTCTGAAGCGTGTAGGACCCGGGCACCGGCGCTCCGACCCCGCCGCTCGCGGTAAGCGCCAGCCCCCCCATGGCGGAGAAGAACCCGGTCAGGGCATACGCGATGATCTTCGTCCTCCCGACCGCGATCCCACTTCGGAATGCGGCGAGCCGGCTGCTGCCCACGGCGTACAGGGCCAGGCCCATCGTCGATCGTCGTAGGGGGAGCCAGACGACGGCCACGACGACCGCGAGCACGATCAGCGCCTTCGGCAACCAAGGACTGCCAAGGGGTCCCGAGATGATGGCCATCAGCCACGGTGCCGCGCCGCCGCCCGGGGTATTCAGGATGAGCAGGGCAGTCCCGGCCCAGACGAAGGACATCGCGAGTGTGACCACGATATCCGGCACCTTCGTCGCGACGACAAGACCGCCGTTGATCGCACCGACCGTCGCGCCGAGCAGCAGGACCCCGACGACGACCGCCACGCCGATGACGTCCCCCTGGTCCTTCATCAGGACCGCCGACGTGACGCTGGCGAGCGCCATCATCGACCCGACCGAGAGGTCGATGCCTCCGGAGATGACGACGATCGCCTGGGCGACCGCGGCGAAAGCGATCGGCAGGATGGAGATCGCGAGGCCCTGGATCCCGGGGGCCCCATAGTTGGGCTGGATCACCTTCGTCAGCGCAAGGAAGGCGAGGAGCAGGCCGATCAGGCCGAGCGTCCAGACGTTGCGCCGGGCCCACGCTCCGGCGGTATCGCCAGAGCGTGCACGCGCGCCGGGCACCATGCCGATCCCGGCGCTCACGTCGGGCCGACCAGGGAGGGGTGGTCCGCCTCGACGGCGACCGCCGCCGACGCGACGTCCTCCGGCATGAGCTCTTCGGGCCGGAGGTCGTACGCGGCCCGCAGGAGTGTCGCCTCGTCCGCGTCCGCGACGTCGATCTCGGCAACGATCCGACCGCCGAAGATCACGATCGCCCGATCGCAGGCAAGCTGGATCTCCTTGAGCTCCGACGTGTAGAGGAGGACCGCCGCGCCCTCCGAGGCAAGGTCCCGAAGCAGCTGGTAGATCTGTTGCTTGGTCCCGATGTCGATGCCCCGGGTCGGGTCGAAGCAGAGCATCGTCCGGACGCCGCCCGCGACCCACCGGGCGATCGTCACTTTCTGCTGGTTGCCGCCCGACAGACGACGAACCTCTGCTGCGGCCCTGGTATCAATCTGGAGCGTGGCGATCGCCTTGTCGACCTTGCGGCGTTCGCCGCCGACGTCGATCGGGCCCCAGGCGCCGAAGCGCGTCGTGAACGGGAGCGCGATGTTCTCGCGGACCGAACGCTGCATCAGCAGGGCTTCCGCGCGATCGGCCGGCACGTAGACCAGGCCCGCCCGGATCGCATCCGCGGGATGGCGGAACGAGACCGCCGTGCCGTCGACGAGGAGCTCGCCGCCGCCGGGCCGTTCGGAGCCTGAGAGGATGTCGAAGAGCTCGTCCTGACCCTGACCCTCGAGTGCGACGACGCCGAGGACTTCGCCTTGGTGCAGGTCGAACGAGACGTCCGCCAGCTTCGTCCCGGCGCTCAGGCTGCGAGCGCTGATCCGCGGGACCGCGTCGGCCGGACGGGGGGAGGCCGAAGCAACGTCGGCGACCCGAGCGGGAAGGTCGCGGACCATGTCGCCGAGCATCAGAGCGACGATCCGGTTCTCGGAGCCGTGGCTGACATCGACGACACCGACCGTCTGGCCCTCGCGCAGGACCGTCGCACGGTCGCAGACCGCGGCGATCTCGATGAGCCGGTGGGAGATGAAGATGACGGACCGGTCCGTGCCCTTCTGTCGAGCGATGACCTCGAGAACGTGCTCCGTCAGGTTGGCCGGGAGAGCGGCGGTCATCTCATCGAGCATCAGGATATCCGGCTCGATCGCGAGCGCTCGGGCAAGGTCGATGATCCGGAGGGTGGCGAGCGGCAGATCGCGGACGAGGTCAGTGAGGTCGAGGTCGGGGAGGCCCAGCTCGGCGAGCCAGTGACGGGTGGCCTCGATCGGCGACTGCGTGAGGCGGAGGTTCGACCGGACGTCGATGTCCGGGATGAGGGCTGGCTCCTGGTAGACCGAGACGATCCCACCGCGGCGTGCCTCGGCCGGCGAACGAGCGGCGAATGGCTTGCCACGCACCAGGATCGTCCCACCGTCTGGTCGGACACCGCCGGTGAGGACCTTGACGAGCGTGCTCTTGCCGGCGCCGTTCGCGCCCATGAGCGCATGCACCTCGCCTGGACGAACCGCCAGCGAGGCGGAACGAAGGGCGACGACGGCGCCGTAGTGCTTGGCCACTCCCGTGGCGTCGAGCAGGAGGTCAGGCGCGCTGTGCATCAGGTGCAGCCCATCCTGGCGGAACTTCGGTTTGGCGTGGGGGCGCCGGCGGAGCCGACACCCCCGTGACTGGTCTTGAGGTGAGCAGGGAGGCTACGCCTCGCCCGGGCCCTTGCAGGCGATCAATTCCGGCTTGGAATAGGTGGTCCAGTCGGCGATCGTCAGGCCGAGCGGCCAGGTCTTGGGAAGCGACGGGTCGGCAGCCGCCTTGAGCTTCGCCTTGCCGGCGTCGTCGGTGTTGCTCCACAGCTCCGGGGTCACGTGGACCGTCGTCTCTGCGGGCTTCTTGCCGTCGAGGATCTGGAGGGCGAGCGCGACGCCTGCCCCGCCGATGGATGCCGGGTTGGTGACCGCAGCGCCCTTGGGACCGTCGGTCGCGAGCAACTGGGTGACGAAGCCGGCATTGTCCGCACCGACGATCGGCACGTACGGATGGCCGGCGGCCTTGAGCGCGTCAACGATATTCGAGTCGACGCCCGAGGTCCAGATGCCGTCGAACTTCGTCCCCGCACTCATGAGGTCGTTGATCTGGGTGGTCGCCGTGTTCGGGTCCCACTTCGTGACGGCGGTGCTCGCGATCGTGATGCCGGGGTTCTCCTTGAGAGCCCGTTGGAAGCCCGTGTCGCGATCGGTGTCGGCCGGGTGACCGGCGATGCCGCGCATGTAGACCACGGCACCCTTGCCGCCCATCCCCTCCTTGAACAGCCACGAGGCGCCGAGGTAGGCGTACTGCTCCTGATCGTTGGAAAGATTGTAGGCGCCGGGTGCCGTGACCGAGGCGTCGACCGCGACGACCGTGATGCCGGCGGCGATGGCCTCGGCGATGGCCGGGTTGAGGGCGTCAGGCCCGGCCGGGTTGATGATGATCGCGTTGACGCCCTGGGCGATCAACGTCCGGATGTCGGCGAGCTGCCCAGCCGCGTCTGTCTCGCGGTGGAAGATCGTGACCTTGGAAACTTCGCCCGACTTGACCGCCTGGGCCTTCGCCGAGCAGAGCATCGCCTCGCGCCAGCCGTTGCCGACGCCGCCCGGATTCGAGAATCCGATCGAGTACTTCGCGGCTGCGCCCGTTCCGCCGCTCGCCGCGGGGGAGGTGGACGCTCCACCCGAGCAAGCGCCGACGGCGATCGCCGCGATGGCCACCGCTACGAGGCTGCGGACCATTCCGATTCGTTTCATCTGCTGGACTCCTCCTTGTGCCGACCGCGGTGCCCCTCGTGGGTCGTCGGTCGGACCATCATCGCTGGAATGTAACGCGGGCGTCGCTCCGTCACCCACCTCCCTGTTGGCCGATGACACGCGCGACTCGTCGCGCGTGCTCTCGATATGCGGCATCGAATAGTTCCCGCGAGCGTTCGGCGCCGACGACCGACGCTCGGGTGATGGCCGGTGGCAGCGCTCCGCGCTCTGCGAGGAGCTGGGCCGTTCGGACCTTGATGCAATTGACGATGGCGATCGCGGTGATCGTGGAGCCGGGCCCGATCGGAGTCTCGACGCCGTCGATCTGGATCAGGGCGTCGGCGTGCGGGGTGCACAGGTCGATGACCAGGTCGGCCTCATCGAGCAGCCGGCTGCCCACGCCCGCCTCCGGCTCGCCCGACATCGACTGGGCGACCGAGGTGACCGCGATGACCCGAAGCCCACGCCGTCGAGCGCCGCGGGCCATCTCGATCGGCACGGCGGTCGTGCCCCCGGCCGAGAACACGATCATCAGGTCGCGCGACCCGAAGGTGAAGTTGTCCAGGATGACCTCGGCGAGGCCCGGCATGCGCTCGATGAACATCGCCTGGCGCTGACCGTTGGACCCGACCACCTGGGTGTGGAACGTCATGGACAGCTCGACCATCGGGTTGAAGCCCGGGTACGACCCGTAACGCGGGAACATCTCCTCCACCGGGATGCGCGAGTGTCCGGTGCCGAACAGATGGACCAGTCCGTCCGCCTCGATCGCCTCGGCGCACCACCGGCTGGCCTGCTCCATCGCGTCCGCCTGGCTGTGCGCCAATCGCTCCAGCAGGGTCTGCGCCTCGCCCAGCCAGGTGAGCACCGGTGGGGCCGCGGTCGTGGGCGGCGTGACGGGGGTCATGCCTCGCCGCCCAGACTGGGCATCGGTTCGACGGGCTCCCACCGTCCGCTCGTGATCGAGCGGTAGGCGGCGTCGATGATCGTGTTGACGATGAATCCGTCCTCGAACGTCTCGCGCGGGGTCGTCCCATCGCGAAATGCCCCCACGACGTGTTGCATCATCGCGTCGTGGCCGTGGACGTAGGGCTCGTCCGGCACCGGGAACACCCACCCGGTGTCCGAGTCGGCCTTCTCGCCGAGGTAGCCCGCCGGCTGTTCGATGAACGCGCGCAGGACGGTCGTGCTGTTGTCCTGGACGATCCGGCCGGCATCGCCGTAGGCCTCGAACCGGCCTTCCAGGCCACCCTTGGACGACCACGACACGTCGGCCGTCGCGACCCGGTCGTCCTCGAAGCGGATGAGCATGACCGCGTTGTCCTCGCCGGTGGTCTTCGCCCCGTGCACGAGGGTGGCGCCCCAGGCGAACACGTCGCGGACCGCGACCTCCTTGCCGAAGATGTAGCGTGCGGCCTCCGCGCCGTGCGAGGCCATGTCCAGCAGGGCACCGCCGCCGGCGAGGTCGGCATCCCAGAAATGGGCCGCGTGGGGACCGCTGTGACCCTCCCGGGCACGGAACGTGGTCGGTCGGCCGATGGCGCCCGCCTGGATCATCTCGCGCATCCGGACCATGTCGTGGTTGAAGACCACGTTCTCGAGGTAGGCGTTGAAGACGCCGGAGTCGCGCACGAGCCCCAGCATCTCGGCCGCTTCTGTGGCATTCCGGCCGAGGGGCTTCGTGCAGGCGATCGCCTTCCCGTTGGCCGCCGCGGACCGGACCGCGTCCAGGTGCAGCTGGTTGGGCAGCGAGACGACGACGAGCTCGACCTCCGGATCGGCACACACGGCCTCGATGGAGTCGAGCGCGCGGCTGCCGAAGCGATCCGCGAAGGCCTCGCGCCGTTCCGCGCCGGCACCGTAGTTGGCCACGACCCGGGCGCCCGGCACGTA
>JACCVB010000029.1 GCA_013698385.1 Chloroflexota bacterium | reverse complement strand
CCGCGACCCCCTCGGCCGGTGCAAGCTTGGTCTGGATCCGATCGTCGATCAGCCGCTCCAGCGCGATGGCCACGATCTGCTGGCGCTGCTGGGAGACGATCTGGGCCTGCGCATCGGCCTGGGCCTGGGTCAGGCGGCTGGCCACGGTCTGGGTTCGGATCCGTCGATCGGCCTCGTCCAGGCGCCACGTCTCGACGAGGGACCGTTCGCGCAGTTCGTCCTTGGAGATGGCTTGTCCATCGACCTGGGCAACGGACACCAGGTGATCGTTGTAATAGGTGACGGCGACCGCGATGGCCAGGATCGCCACGGCCGCGAGGACCACGAGGCCGAAGCCCACGTTGAGCAGGAAGTTGCGTCGGTCGCGGTTCTCGAACGACGGGCGCGGGGAGCGTTTGACGACGGGCTTGGCTCGAAAGGTCATGAGGGATGGAGGTCCTGTCGCAGGGGGCGAAGCCGGCAGGGCCGGACATTGACGGGGCGGCCGGTATGGTACACCGGGCTTGCGCGAATCAGCCGTCGACGGCCGGCAGGATGATCTGGTCGACCACTCGCCGGGTGGCTCCCCCATCGGCCACGTCGAATGATCGACGGGCGAAGGCGACCACCCGTGCGACATCATCGGCAGGCCACCTGAGGGCGGCGGCGAGGGCCGCACTCGTCTCCACGACCGGACCCGGCACGCCACTCCGGTAATCGAAGTAGAAGCCGCGCTCCCGCTCGTAGGCGTCGAGATCGGGGGCGAAGAAGACCATCGGTCGGCCGAGGAGGGCGTACTCGAAGATCACGCTCGAGTAGTCGGTCACGAGGACGTCGGCGGCAAGGAGCAGCTCGTTGATCTCGGGATGGGCCGTGACGTCGATGGCGAAGTCCGCCAGGCCCGACAGGTCCAGCCCGCGCCGGATGAACGGATGGAGCCTGACCAGCAGCACGTGATCGGCGCCCAGGGCTTCGCGCAGGACCGCGAAGTCGGCCAGACCGTCCGCCCGGGCGGCGCCCACGCTGTCGCCCCGGAAGGTCGGGGCGTACAGGATGATCCGCTTGCCCGGCGGGATTGCATAGCGGGCCCGGACCTCCGCCGCGACGGCCGGCATGCGGCCCTCGTCCCGGAAGACGTCCGTGCGCGGGATGCCGAGATCGGAACGGAAGCGCTCCTGGGGCAGATCGAACGCCTCCGCGTAGTGGGGCGCCACGGCCAGCGAGGAGACAAGGCAGATGTCGTAGTTGGCGTGGATCGGGACGCGCCGCAGGAGCGCATCGTCCGCGCCGAAGGTCTTGTCGCGCACGCTGTAGCCGAACTGCTTGAAGGCGCCGCAGGCGTGCCAGACCTGCATGATCGTCGTCCCGGGCCGGGGACGGATCACATAGATCGGGAAGTAGTAGTCGTCCACGACGATCATGCGCGAGCGAGCGAGCCGGTAGCCGGCCCGGCCCTCCTCGACCAGGGCGCCAAGGCGGCCGAGGATCCCGCCGCGAGGCCGATGGGCGATCTCCAGGCGCTCGATCTCGGGATGTCGGCGCGCAAGGTCGTCCCGGAGCAGGGCGAGATTGCCGCTCAGGTGGTCGAGATGCGATGTGGCGAGCAACACCCGATGGCGCTGTTGACGGCGCCGGCCGAGGGCGAAGCCCAGGCGGACACTGGCGATGCGCAGCGCGACCCGGAGAGACCTCACCGGCCCAGGATGAGGTCGATGACGCGGTCCGTGGCATGTCCATCGAAGTGATCGAGGTGGCGCGCCCGGAAGGCCTTCAGGCGGGCGACGTCGTAGTCCTCGCGGCGGATCGCGTCCAGCAGCTCGGCGAAGGTCCGCACGATGCGGCCGGGCACGAAGTCGACGTAGTCGACGTAGAAATCGCGGCTCGCCACGTACGCCTCCAGGTCATAGGCGTAGAACAGCATCGGCCGGTCCATGGTCGAGAATTCGAACACCACCGACGAGTAATCGGTGATCAGGAGATCCACCGCGAAGAGCAGCTCGTTGATATCGATCGAGACGCTCGAGCCGTCGATGATCCGGTCGGCGTAGGCCTCCGGGATCGAGAGTGGCGTGCGCACGAACGGATGCATCCGGATGATGCACAGTGCGTCCTTCTCGACGCACAGCAAGTGCAGCGCTCGATAGTCGATCCGTTCGAGGTCGTACCAGGCCGTCCTGGTCCCGTGGCCGCGGAAGGTCGGGGCGAACAGGATAGTCATCCGACCGCGCGCTGCCGGGATGGCCGTCAACGCCGCCTCGCGGCTGGCGGCGCGGCGCGGCGGGTCGAAGAACTGGTCCATCCGCGGGATGCCGGTGGGGATCACCCGCCACTCCGGGATGCCGAACGCCTCGGCATAGAACGGCACCTCGGAGGTCGAGCTGACGGCCGCGAACGAGTAGTTCTTATGGACCCGCGAGTACGGGCTCAAGCCGCCCGGCTTGCCGACCCGGCTGTAGCCGACGGTCTTGAACGCCCCCCAGGCATGCCACAGTTGGACGATCCGCATCTCCGGATCGTCGACCCGATAGATGACCGGCTGGAAGTCGTCGATGACGATGACGTCCGACCGGGCGAGGAGCCACGGCAGACGCAGCCGATCCCGAGCTGACCGGCTGGTCGTGATGCTCGGCTTGAACAGCGTCTCGAGCCGGTACTCGCGGTCGAGGCCGAGATCCACCATCCGGTCGTACACGATCTTGAGGTTGCCCCCAAGTCGATCGCGCGAATCGGAACTGAACAGGATCCGCCGGCCATTGCGCCGCGACATCGCCCGCAGCAGCCGGAACAGGACGGCGAACGTCCCCGGGCGAAGGCGGCGCAGGAGTCGCATCAGCCGGGCGAGCGGCGACCGGACGTCGCTGACTGCCCATGCGGGAGTGGCCGTCTCGTCGAGGCTGACCTCGAGGGCGAAGAGGCCGCTTGTCGGATGCACCCCGGGACGGACGACATAGCGCCCGCGTCCGAGATCGAACGTGGCCGACGCCTGGCCGCACTCGGCGTGTGGGGCGACGATCACGGCCGGCCGCGCCGTCGCCGCGCCATCGGCCCGGGCGATCTCCAGGGTCCACCGTCCGGGCTCAAGCGGCTCCTGCCCGGGCCCCTGCATGACGTTGAAGCGGAGCTCGGCCACGGTGCCGTCGATCATCGCGTTCGTGGGTGCCATGACCACGCCCGGTCGGCCGGTGTCGCGGAGGCAGAAGGTCGTCCCGGCCAGCGGCCGACCATCGGCCGCCCGGACGCTCAAACTGACCTGGATGCGACGCCACGCCACGGTCTCGAGATGGAGCCGTCGAGCCGACGGTGCCGTGTCCGGACGGGCCTCGGTCCCAGCGTCCGACTCGTCCGGATGCGACAATACGACCTCCTTTCGGCCGGATGATACGCGCCCGCACCCCGATCGGGGGCGCGGCCGAGGAACCGGCCGACAGGCGGAGGAGCGAGTCGATGCGAATCCACGCGATCCTCCTCGCCGGCGGCAGCGGTGACCGATTCGGCGCGGAGATGCCGAAACAGTTCGTCCGCCTGGCCGGCGAGCCGATCCTGTTGCGCAGCCTCCGCACGGTCGCCGCGGCGGGCGTGGATCGGCTGGTCGTCGTGGCCCATCCGGACTGGGTGGAGGAGACGCAGAAGGTCATCGAGGCCGCCGATCTGGGGATCCCCACGACCGTCGTCGCCGGGGGACGGACGCGCAACGAGAGCACGCGCAACGGCCTGTGGAGCCTCGATGCCGACGACGCGGACGTCGTCGTCATCCATGATGCGGTTCGCCCGCTCGTGCCGGTCGAAGTCATCATCCGAGCGATCGAGCCAGTCGCCGCGGGGCTCGCCGATTCGACGGACACCGTCATCCCGAGTGCCGACACGCTGGTCATCGTCGACGGCGAAAAGGTGGTCGGGATCCCGGACCGCGCCCGCTACCGGCGCGGCCAGACGCCCCAGGTCTTCCGCAAGGACGTCCTCGCGGCCGCCTACGACGCGGCGGCCGCGTTGGGCGACCTCGGCGCGACGGACGACTGCAGCCTCGTCCTGCGTCACGTGCCGGGCGCCCGCGTCGTGGCGGTCGCCGGCGACGAGGTCAACCTCAAGATCACGACCCGGATCGATCTCGTCCTCGCGGACAGGATGCTGCAGATGCGCACGGTGACAGCGGATGACCACGCGGCCTCCGACACCTCGCTGGCCGGGGTGCGCGTCTATATCGTCGGGGGCACGAACGGGATCGGCCAGGGCATCGCCGAGGAGGCCCGCGGGCAGGGCGCGCAGGTCGAGGTGGATGGCCGGACCACGGGCCTCGACGTCCGACACTACGAGGATGTGAGCCAGCGGGTGGATGCCGCGGCAGATCGTCTGGGCGGGCTGGATCACGTGGTCGTCACCGCCGGCGTCCTGCGGGTCGGCCGGGTCGCAGACACGACCCCGGCCGACCTCGCCGAGGTCATCGATGTGAATCTGACCGGCTCGATCAATGTGGCCCGCGCGGTTTATCCGCACCTTCAGGCGAGTCACGGCTCGCTGACCTTCTTCGCGTCCAGCTCCTTTACGCGCGGCCGCCCGGACTACGTGGCCTACTCGGCAAGCAAGGCGGCAATCGTCAACGTCGCGCAGGGCCTTGCCGAGGAATGGGCAGCGGATCGGATCCGGGTCAACGCGGTGAGCCCCGAACGTACGGATACCCCGATGCGACGCAGGGCATTCCCACACGAGTCGCGGGAGGCGATGCTGACCACGGCGACGGTCGCGGCGGCCACGCTCCGGCTGATGCGCTCGGGACTGACCGGGCAGGTCTTCGACATCAAGAACCACGATGCGCTCGATGCGGCATCGCCGGAGCAGGCGCCGTCGGGCGGGCCCGCGGCGGCCAGACGCTGAACCGACTCGACTACCGCCTCGCCGCGACGGTCCTGCGGCTCCTGGGCTGGCTGTTCGATCGGTTGCCGCTGGATCGGCGGCGGATCGTCCTCGCCACGGCCCGGGTGCCGAGGCTTGACGGGAACCTGGCGGCCCTGCATACGGCGATGCGCGCCCGCCATCCACGCCGCCGCTACGTCCTGTTGCTGGAGCCGTACAGCTACGGCCTGGCGGGGAAGCTGCGCTACTTCGCCCGCCTGATCCGGGGGATGTACTACCTGCGGACTTCGGGGCTGTTCGTCGTGGACAACGCGTACCTGCCGATCCACGTGGCACCGCACCGACCGGGCACGACCGTCGTCCAGGTCTGGCATGCCGTCGGGGCGCTGAAGCGCTTCGGGCGTGACGCGACGACGCCCTTGCGCGAGCCCGAACGCCGGTTCCTCCATCGACATTACGACTACGTGGTGTGCACCGCGGAACGCTCACGGGCGGCCTGGGCTGCCGCCTTCGACTTGCCAGCGGAGCGGGTCTTGCCTCTCGGTTCGCCACGGACGGACTTCTTCGTCGATCCCGCGGCGATGGACGCGGCGCGGCGTAGGGTGCTGGCCACGTATCCCACGCTGGCGGGTCGCCGGGTGATCCTCCACGCGCCGACGTTCCGCGGGCGCGGCATGGCGAAACAGGCAGCGGCCGGGCTCGACCCGGCGCGCCTTCGAGCGGCCCTGTCGCCGGACGATGTCCTGGTCCTGAAGGCCCATCCGAACCTGGCTCCGGCCGCCACGGACGTCGCGGGCTACGACGTCGTCATCGACGCGCAGTTCGAGATCAACGACCTGCTGACCGTCACCGACATCCTCATCACGGACTATTCGTCGTCGATCTTCGAATACGCGCTCCTGCGCCGGCCGCTGATCCTGCTCGTCCCCGACCTGACGGCCTACGAGGCTGACCCGGGGCTGTACCTCGATTACCGCACGGAGATGATCGGGACCCAGGTCCTTGACACGGATGGCGTGATCGAGGCGATTCGCCCGGACGCCTTCGACTTCGGGCCATACGACGGCTTCATCGAACGTCACCTGGGGTCCTCGCCCGGCCGCGCAAGCGAGCAGTTCGTGGAGCGATTCCTCGGCCCCCAGCCGGGCGCCGAACAACGAAGTGGTACCCTTCCGCCCCATGTCCGTCACGAGTGAAGTACCGGCCGCGTTTCGCAACGCGGCGGACGATCCGGGTGCCGCTCGGCTGATCCGGGAAGGCCTCGCGGACATCGTCTCGCGGCGTCGCCTGGTGCGTTATCTGGTTCAGGCGGACATGCGCAAGCGGGGCGCCGACACCATCCTCGGTAACTTCTGGTGGGTCCTGGATCCGCTCCTCCAGATGCTGGTCTACGTGATCTTCGTGACCATCGTCGTCTCGCGTAAGACCCCGGACTACCCACTCTTCATCTTTGCCGCAATCCTGCCCTGGAAGTGGTTCACGACGTCCGTCGTGGATGCCACCTCCGCGGTCGCCAGCCAGGACCGCCTGATCAAGCAGATCCAGTTCCCGAAGCTCGTGCTGCCGGTGGCCACGACCACGGCCGGAGTGGTCGGATTCGCCTTCGGACTCATCCCGCTGGCGGGGCTGATGCTGTTCTACGCGGACCGGATCAGCCCGTTCCTGTTGCTCGTCCCGCTTATCGCCGTGGTCCAGTACGTGTTCACTCTCGCGTTCTCCATCCTGCTCGCGGCAGGCAACGTCTTCTTCCGCGACCTCGGGAACGTGGCGCGCCATGTCCTGCGCCTGTGGTGGTTCCTCTCCCCGGGGCTGTACAGCCTGGCGGTCCTCGACGAGGTCCACGTCGTCCAGGCCAACCCGATCCTGAAGGTCATCGCCAACGCGAACCCGTTCGCGATCCTGTTCGAGGCGTATCGGAAGGTGATCTACGGCGCGCCGACATCACCACCGGGGTTGCCCGACTGGACCTCGCTCGCCGTGCTCCTCCTGGTCAGCGTCGGCTTCCTGGCACTCAGCACGGTCGTCTTCAAGCGCCTGGAACCGAGCTTTGCGAAGGTCCTGTGACCACGATCGACAGCCCGCCGCCTCCGACGCTCCGCGCCGATTCTCTGCAGGCCATCGGCGTCGAAGACATGGGCGTGCGATACGACCTGCGATTCACCAAGAAGACGACCATCCGACGGTCGGTCGGGCAGATTCTGGGGCGAGGCTCGCAAGAGCCGTTCTGGGCGCTCCGGCACGTCTCCCTCCGGGTGGTCCACGGCGAGTCGCTGGCCGTGATCGGACCGAACGGGGCTGGCAAGAGCACGCTGCTCCAGGTCCTCGCGGGCATCATCCGGCCATCGGAGGGCGCTGTGGACGTGCGTGGTCACGTCTCCGGCCTGCTCACGCTCGGTGCCGGATTCGATCGCGAGCTGAGCGGTCGGGACAACATCCTGCTGGGCGGCGCATTCCTGGGTCTGGAGGACGAAGTCACGCGTCGGCTCCTGCCGTCGATCATCGAATACGCGGAACTGGGCGACTTCATCGACGCGCCGATCAAGACCTATTCGTCCGGGATGCGCGCCCGCCTCGGATTCGCCATCGCGACGTCTGTGGACCCGGACATCCTGCTGCTGGACGAAGTGCTTGCGACGGGCGATGCGAATTTCCGGGCGAAGTCCAAGGCGCGGGTGATCGAGATCGTGCGCGCCGCCAAGGCGGTCGTCCTCGTCACCCACGACATGAGCTGGGTCACCGAATATTCCAATCGGGCCGTGCTGATCGAGAAGGGTCGGTTGATCATGGAAGGCGACCCCGCCGAAGTGGTGGCCCTCCACCGGCAGCACACCGATGAGGCTCGGGCGGCCAGTGCGGCCGCGGCGACAGCCGCCGGACTGGACCCGGGGATCGCGGGCCAGGGGCGTCGCTGAGCGCCCGCGTCAGCGACGGCGCAGGCCGAGCCGGAGCAGGGCCAGGACCGCACCGACGGCCAGCGCGCCGCGCCAATCGAGGAGCGCCTTCACCTCGCCGTCCACTCGGGGTGCCAGGACCAGGCCGACCAGGCCGGGACGCTGGAATGTCACGTGGTTGGCGGCCAGGGTCCCGACGGCGGCCTGTTCCACGCTGACGTCGCGGGCGAGGATGGATCGCACGAATGCCCGGCTGACTCGCGCGTCGCTGGTCACGGCAAGGCCGATCCCACCCATCTGGACCGAGACGCGCTCCCCCCGTGCGATGCCGATCCCTCCCTGCACCACCGCGATGTCCGTCGCCTGCGCCCGGGAGATCCCGCCCTGCCGAACGTCGATCCGCGTCGCGTGCGCTGAGTCGATCCCGCCCTGGCGCACGTGGAGGGTGTCCGCCTGATCGTCGCGTGGAGCCGGTGAGGGCATCGGGTCTTGCATCGTCACAGCCTACCGCCCGCGTCGATGCCGGGCGCACGCCGGTCGACCTTCATCAGTTATCCTCCGCGAACATCCGGCAGACCCTCCCGTCACGCTGTCTGCGGATCCAGCGAGGTTCGACCTGATGCGATTCGGTGTACTGATCCTGCTGGTCGGCTCCGTCATCGCCTGTTCGCCGGCCGAGGTGGCACCATCGCTCGCGGTGGTCGGCTCCCTGGCGCCAGTCGTGGCGTCGGAAGCTCCCACGCCGGCCCCGAGCGCAGCGCCGGTCCCTACCCCGAGCTCGACGCCGGTGCCCACCCCGAGCCCCACCCCCGTGCCCACCCCGAGCCCCACGCCGCTGCCGACGCCCACGCCGACACCCACGCTGGTCCCGGCCCCGCTCACCGGCCGTCCGGTCAGCGCAGACGTCGCCGCCCGCCATCCGATCGCCGTGATGATCGACGACCTGAGGCCCGCCCGACCGCAATCCGGGCTCAACGCCGCCGATATCGTGTGGCACGCCCCAGCCGAGGGCGGCATCCCGCGTTACATGGCCATCTACCAGAGCCGGATGAAGACCGACATCGGGCCGGTCCGCAGCAGTCGCGTCTATTACGTCCTGTGGGCAGCGGAATGGCGCGCCACGTATGTGCACTCCGGCGGCTCGCCACAGGCCCTCGCGCTGTTGCGACGCAAGGGTGCCGGGGCATACGTGTACGACGCAAACGAATTCGCGCACGGAGGCGCATTCGAGCGCGCCACCACGAGGTTCGCACCGCATAACCTGTATACGGATGCGGCTCGGATGCGGCGCCTCGGCAAACGACTCGGCGCGAAGGACAAACCGCTCGAATCAGTCTGGCAGTTCGCGCCCGACGCGCCGCTCGAGGACCGCCCCACCGGCGGTCGACTCAAGGTGCCCTATCCGCTGAACGCGATCACCTATAGCTACGACCGCGACACGAACACCTATCGCCGCGGGGTGACCGGACAGCGTGCCCAGATCGACGCCTTCGACGGCCAACGGGTGGCCCCCAAGAACGTGGTCGTCATGACCGTCACCTTCATCCAGACCGGGGACAGCAAGCACCGCCTGGAGGGTGATGTCATCGGAAACGGCAAGGCCACGATCTCGACCAACGGCCGCACGGTCGTCGGCACCTGGAAGAAGGCCTCGGCGAAGGCCCCGACCCGGTTCTTCGACGCGGACGGGCAGCCGGTGACGTTGACCATCGGACAGACCTTCATCCAGGTCGTGCCCCGGGGCACGAAGGTCACCTACAAGGCCGGCACGGAACCCGGCGCCGCCATTCCCAGCCCATCACCCTCGACCGGCCCATCGCCATCGACCGGCCCATCCCCTTCGCCGAGTCCATAGGACCGTCCGCCTCGCACGACGGCGGGCGGACGTCAGGCCCGAGCGATCCCGACCTGCCCGTAGATCTCGCGGGTCTCGTCGGCGACGTCGCGCCACGTACGCGGCTCGACCGTCGCGCGGGCCCGCGCCGCAGCCGCCAGCCGGCCGTGCAGGCGATCGTCCAGCCAGATCGTTCGCAATGCGGCGGCCAGGCGCGCCGGGTCACGCGGCTCGACGAGCAGGCCGGCCGTCCCGACGATCTCGGGTAGCGCGCCCACGGCAGAGGCGATGACCGGAGTGCCGCAGGCGATCGTCTCGATCGCGCTTAGGCCGGCGGAGTCGGATCGGACGGGCAGCAACGCCGCTCGTGCGTGGCGCAGCAGCCCAGCGAGCCTTGTCGGGCTGAGTGCCGGCGCATACGCCAACGCGGATCCCACGCCGTAGCGGGCGGCCGACCTCGCCAGCGCGGCTCGGTCATCCGGGCTGACCCCGACGAGCAGCACTCGCGGTGGCCAGGGGACGGCAGCGGGCAGCTCGCTCGGTCGGCCCGCGGTCGTCAGGTCGGCCAGGGCGCGCAGGAGCGTGCCCAGATCCTGGCGGGCGTCGTACCGACCGGGATAGACGAGATAGCGCGATGGCAATCCGAGGTGCACGATGTCCCCGGAATCCTCGAGGCCACCGGACCGATCCATCGTGAACGAGCTCCGGGGCGCCAGCGGCACCACCCGGATGCGCTCCGACCGAACGTGGACCAGGCGCCGGAGGTCACGAGCCACCGCCTCCGTGCCCACGATGACCGCAGCGGCACGTCGCAGCAGCTGGCCCCGCAGACGCTGCCCGAAGCGCGTCCCCGGGGTCGCGGCGAAAACCCCCGGTGACTCCCATGGCGCGAGGTCCAGGACGCTCACCACCACGGGCAGGGACGACCCGATCGGCAGCGTCCCGGCACCCACGGCGTGGTAGACGGCACCCTTGGCGCCGCCTCGTTCCGCCCGCCAGGCCGCACCCATGGAGGCGCCGCGAAGCAGGAACGGATCCACGGTCTGGGCGATGGATCGCAGCCGACTGGTCGGGGGCAGGAGACGCCGGCCGACGACGTCCAGACGGCCGTATGGGACCGTCGGATCGTCGAGATCGGAGCGCAGGAGCAGGGCGAACGACTCGCCGGTCAGCGGCGCTGCGTTGTAGGCGCCAAGGAGGCCGCCGAGGTACGCGGCCGCGATCGGCGCCCGCTCCGGGTCCTGGAGGGGCCGGACATCCAGGATGACCCGGACGCCGGGCGCAGCTCTTACGGTCGTCGCTGACGACCGGCAGACCGTTGCCGCCAACGGTCCAGCAACGCCTCGATCCGCAGCTGGACCACGACCACGAGGGCCTCGATCACGATCCGTCGCGACATCTTGCTCACGCCGATGCGCCGGTCGCGAAAGGTGATCGGCACCTCCACCACCCGGGCGCCCGAGCGAACGGCCCGCGAGGTCATCTCGATCTGAAACACGTACCCACCGGCGTGAACGCCCTCGAACGGGATGGCGGCGAGGGTCGGACCGCGCCAGACCTTGAAGCCACCGGTCAGGTCCTTGACCGGGAGTCCCAGGACCGTCCCGGCGAACAGGCTGCCCCCGCGAGAGATGAGGCGTCGACCGATCCCCCAATCGACCACGCCGCCACCCGGCGTGTAGCGCGAACCGATCACCAGCTCGGCGCGATCCTCCGCGAGCGGCGCCAGCAGATCGGGCAGGACGCCCGGATCGTGGCTGAAGTCGGCATCCATCTGGACGACGATCCGGGCGCCGTCTTCGAGCGCGATCCCGAAACCGTCCAGGTACGCGCGTCCGAGTCCCTGCTTCGCGGCCCGGTGGCGAACCCGGATCCGCGGGTCGGCGAGGGCGAGGGCATCGGCGAGCTGACCCGTCCCGTCGGGCGACCCGTCATCCACGACCAGCACGGTCGCGTCCGGCAAGGCGTCCAGAATCGCGGCCGAGATCGGCCCGATGTTGTCCGCCTCGTTGTACGTCGGCAGGACGACCCAGGTCCCTCGCCCGCGCTTCATCTCCGTCATCGGCGACAGTATATGGCGGCCCGGCCCCGCCGACCGAGGCTCAATGAACCTCGATCTTCACCAGGCGAGTCCAGCGGGTGAGGCCGAACTTGCTGACGACGGCCACGACGACCCTGTACGTGCCGGGCTTGGCGTACGCACCGGTGCTCGTCTTGCCGTTCCAGGTCCAGCTGTAGGAGCCGGTGGCGAGCGGCTTGTCCGTCCAGATCCGGCGGATGCGCGTTCCATCGAGGTAGATGGAGGCACTGACCGAACCGGGTCGGATCAGGCTGATCGTCATCTTGCTGGCCTGGCCGCCTCGCGGGTCGAAGGCGTAGTCGGACCACCGATGCACCTTGAGCGTCCGGTCGACGAGGATCGTGCGGTCGACGATCGTGCGATTCCCCGCACGGTCGCGCCCGTTGACCCGATAGGTGTACCG
>JACCVB010000390.1 GCA_013698385.1 Chloroflexota bacterium | reverse complement strand
CGCCAGCTGGTGCGGATCCCGAGCATCACAGGCTCCGAGGAGTCGGTCGCCGCCTGGGCCGCGGGCACGTTGCGTGACCTCGGCCTCGAAGTCGTCGCCCTTCGACCTGACCTGGCCGCGACCCGGGCGGACCCGGACTGGCCGGGGGAGGAGATGACCCGCAGCGTGCTGCCGGTCGTCATCGGCCAGATCGGTCCGGGAGACGGACGCCGGGTCATCCTGTCCGGTCACCTCGATGTCGTCCCGCCCGGCGATCCGGAGACCTGGACGAGGGATCCGTGGGCCGGCGAAGTGCACGACGGACGGCTGTACGGCCGGGGTGCCTGCGACATGAAGGGCGGCGTGGCGGCGATCATCGGGGCCGTCCGGGCACTCGCGGCCGCCGGCGATCTCGATCGCCTCGAGGGCAGCCTCCAGGTGGTCCTCGTCCCGTCCGAGGAGGACGGTGGGCAGGGCACGCTGGCAGCGATCCGGGCCGGGGCGTCCGCGGACGCGGCGATCATCACCGAACCCACCAACCTCGATGTCGTCGTCGCCCATGCCGGCGCCATCACGTTCCGGCTGACGGTGCCCGGTCGAGCGGCTCACGCCTCGCAGCGGCGCGAGGGCGTCTCGGCCCTGGACAAGCTGTTCGTTCTCGCCCGGGCGCTGGAAGCCGACGAGGCGTGCCGGAACGCCGCCGAGTCGGATCCGCTGATGGCCGCCCTGGGGTTGCCGTATCCGACGATCATCGGCATCGTGGGCGGTGGCGAATGGGCCTCCACGGTGCTCGACCGGATCGTCGCCGACGGCCGGTATGGCGTGCGCCTGGGGCAGACGCCGGCCGACGCCGAAGCCGAATTGCGAGCGGTGATCGATGCCGCCTGTGCCGAGGACGAGTTCCTGCGCGAGCATCCCGTGACGGTCGAGATCACGGGCGCGCGATTCGGGTCCTCACGGGTTTCCACCGACGATCCCTTGCCGGTCGGCTTGGCCGAGGTCATCCAGTCGACGACAGGCCGAACACCGGACCTGATCGGCGAGCCGTATGGCGCGGACATGCAGCTGTTCGTCAACGTCGGTGGGACGCCGTGCGTGATGTTCGGCCCGGGCGATGTGCGGCACGCGCACAGCGCGGACGAGTTTGTCCCCCTCGAGGAGGTCGAGACTTGCGCGCGCGTCCTCGCCGCGTGGGTCCGGCGCGAGGTCGGTGCGCGGGGAGCCTAGGGCGAGGCTCGAGCAAGGTCTGGCGCCGCCACCTCGACCAGCCGGCACAGCGCGTTGACGAGGCGGATCTGTTCGGGTGTCCTGCAGGCCGCGGTCAGGAGGGTCGGGCTGGCCACCACGATGGCGATGGCCCGGGCTCTTGACACCGCCACGTTGAGCCGGTGTCGGCTGTACAGGAAGTCCATGTCCCGTGGCGCATCGTCGCGACTGGAGCTCGCCATCGAGTAGATCGCGATCGCGCCCTCCTGGCCCTGGAACTTGTCCACCGTCCCGACCCGCATTCGGATCCCCCGTGCCAACCGACGTTCGATCTCGGCGTGGATGAGCGCCACCTGCGCGTTGTAGGGCGCCACGACGATGATGTCCTCCGGTCCGATCGTGCTCTCCACGCCGTCACCGTTCGTCCACGGGAGACCCAGCAGGCCTGCCACGGCATCCGCGACGACCGCGGCCTCTTCGCGGGACGACGACGCATTGCCCTCGTGAACGAGCCCCACGTATCGAATGCCCGCGCCATCAAGGAGTGGGTCGCTCGAGGACACGCGCTGGAGGGCCGTGGACGGAGCGGTGTCCAGTCGACCGTCGTAGAACGTGGTGGAGATGTACTCGTTGATCGCGGGATGCATCCGCCAGGTGGTCTCCAGGAAGAGACCGCGACCCTCGTCGATCGTGGCCGCCCCACCGAGCAGATGCTCCAGCGCGGACACACCCGCGCCTTCAGGATGCACGCCCTGGCTGACCTGGGGCAGCTGGTTCGGGTCACCCAGCAACACGATGGATGCCGCGCAGCCGCTCATGGCCACGACGTTGGCCAGTGATACCTGGCCGGCCTCATCGATGAACAGGGCATCGACGGCGCCCAGCATCCCCTCCCGGGAGAACAGCCACGACGTGCCGGCGGCGAGGTCGAACCGGCCTTCGCGCAGGCCCGTTTCCACCGCTGAGTTGTCGCCGGCCAGCTCGACGCTCGGGTCGTCACAGACCTCGTCGCCCGTCTCGCAGCGCTGGATCGCACGAAACGGCACGGACGCCTCCCGAGCCGCGCGGCTGACCTCCTCGAGCAGGTTGGAGATGGCCTTGTGGGACTGGGCGGCGATCCCCACCCGGCGTCCCTCCCGGATCAGCTCCACGATCATCCGCGCCCCGGTGTAGGTCTTGCCCGTGCCCGGCGGGCCCTGGATCGGCAGGACCGTCGTGTCGAGCCGGGTGGCGATCCGCGTCGCCGCGGCGAGGGTCACCTCGCCGGCGTCGACTAGCGGCGTCCCGGACACTCCATCGCCGATCCTGGGCGGGCGCCGCACGAGCAGGTCTCGTGCAGCGCGGAAGGGCCCGGGCCCATCGATCCCGTCACGGATCACGGCGTCCGCTACGCGCAGCAGGGCCGCCGGCATGGGTCCGGCGCCGATCGGTTTCGCCGGGATGAGCGAATGCGGGTGGTAGCCGAGCATCGACGGCCCGCGCTTGAGGTCGATCAGGCCCGCTGCGTCATCCACCGCCATGACCTCACCGGCGTTACTCCCGAAATCGCCGCGGCGTGGATCCGGGTCCATGACCTTGGAGCCCTTGCGGAACTTGTGGTCCTGCGGGCGAAACGAGTAGCGCCGCACGACGCTCTTCGCGACGATCTCGATGTCCCGGTCGTACCGGAGGCCGCCGATGCCTTCGCTCGCCTCGATCAGGTCTTCCATCGATCGCGTTCGCAGGTCGTGCCACAACCACCAGGCTGGTTTCTCGTCCCGACGGTGCCAGTCCAGGAGCTGGGCGAGCAGCCAGCGGCCGTGCTCGTCCGGCGTGCGCAGGTGGCGGTCGGCCGGGACGCCCGCCGTCAGCGCATCCATTCGCGCCTGCACGTCCGCGGCCCGGGCGGTCTGCCCTTCGGAGGGCGCGCCGTCCCGCGGTGCCGGGCGCGACCAGTCGGTGTCGGGAAAGCCCAGGAGCGCCTCAGCGCGGCGTGCCTCCAGCCAGGTGCGCAACTGCAACGTCGAGATGCAGTCGTCCCGGTTGTAGTCGGCGATGTTCGCCAGGATCGCCGGATCGTGCTCCCGCATCCAGCGCTCGTACTCGACGACACTGAACCCGGCCTCCGTGACCGGCCCCTCCCGCGCGGCGAGATAGAACTTCTCGACCTGCTTGAGTGAATACGACTCGACCGACGCGCGGATCCCCTGGCGCACGACGTTGAGCAGATCGACCAGCACGCCGCCGCGGAGGAGTCGATCCACCTCATCCTCGCGCGTGGCGTGGCGCTGCATGAGGCGCTTGATCGCCCCCGATTCGTACCCACCGTAGTGGTAGATGTGCATCTCGGGATGGTCGCGCAGGCGCGCGATGCAGAAGTCGATGAAGGCTTCGAACGCGGCCTTCTCCTCCTCGCGGTCGTGGCCCCAGAACGGCAGATAGACGGGCTCGCCGTCCGCCTCGATCGCGATCCCGAGCAGGTATTCGAGGCCGCCGTCG
>JACCVB010000388.1 GCA_013698385.1 Chloroflexota bacterium | reverse complement strand
TCTCCACCGAGGTGACGCCGGCCGGCACGCTGATCATCACTTCTGGACGGTTGAACCCGATCCGGCCCTTGGTCGCCTTGTTGATGAAGAAGCGGAGCATCGCCTCCGTGATGATGTAATCCGCGATGACGCCGTCCTTCATCGGTCGGATGGCCGTGATGTTCCCGGGCGTCCGCCCGATCATCTCGCGCGCCTCCTCGCCCACGGCCACGATCCGGTTGTCATCCGAGACCGCCACGACCGACGGTTCCGTGATGACGATGCCCTTGCCCTTGACGTAGACGAGGACGTTGGCGGTGCCGAGGTCGATACCGATCTTCATGAGGAGGTCGCGTCGTTCCCTTCTTCCAGGCGTTTGATCCTGGCGCCGAGACCCAGGAACTTGCCGTCGATGTTCTCATAGCCCCGGTGAACATGGTGCGCACCATGGATCGTGGTCGTGCCCCTGGCGGCGAGGGCGGCGAGGATGAGCGACGCGCCGGCGCGCAGGTCGCCGATCTCGACATCGGCCCCGTGGAGCTTGCTGCGGCCGGTGATGACCGCCCGATGGCTGTCCAGGATCCGGATCTTCGCGCCCATCCTTCGCAGCTCGCCCATCCATTCGAGCCGGTCCTCGAAGATCGTCTCGTGGACCTTCGACGCCCCGGTGGCCTGGGTCAGGAGCACGGACGTGGGCGGCTGGATGTCCGTGGCGAGGCCCGGATACGTCCCGGTCGTGATGTCGACGGCGCGAAAGCCCGCTCCGCCAAGGGCCGTCCCGTCCACCTCGATCGTGTCCTTCGTGCACGAGATCCCGACTCCGGCCTGCTGGATCGTCTCCAGGAACGCGCCGAGGTGATCGCACGGGGCATTGGTCAACATGATCCTGCCGCCGGTGACCGCCCCCGCCACGACGAACGTCCCGGCCTCGATCCGGTCCGACGAGACCCGATGCTCGGCCCCGCGCAGGCGCCGCTTGCCATCCACTTCGATCGTGTCCGGGTAGGTCCGCTGCACGTTGGCGCCCATCTTCTGGAGGAACGCGATGAGATCGTCGATCTCCGGTTCCTGCGCGGCCGGGCGGATGACCGTGTGGCCGTCGGCCAGGGTGGCGGCCAGCATGACGTTCTCCGTGCCCATGACGGACACGGACGGGAAGCGCACCTCCGTGCCACGCAACCGACCGGGTGCCGTCGCGAAGTAGTAGCCGTTGCGGTATTCGATCTCGGCGCCCAGCGCGCGCATCGCATCCACGTGGAGGTTGACCGGTCGCCGCCCGATCCGGTCCCCGCCCGGGTTGCTGATGATGACCCGCCCGAAGCGGGCCAGGAGCGGCCCGAGCAGCATGAACGAGGCGCGCATCTTGGCCGCCGCCTCGAGCGGCACGAACAGCCACTCCACGTCGCCCGCGGCGACTTCGTAGACATTGGGCTCGGGATGATCCACCACGACGCCCAGTTCGCGCAGGGTCTGGGCCATGACCCTCACGTCCTCGATCTCGGGTACGTTGGTGAAGCGGCAGCGTTCGCCGGTCAGGACGGCCGCCGCGAGCAGCTTGAGCGCGGCGTTCTTGGCGCCGCTGATCGACACGGACCCGCTCAGGGCACAACCGCCCTCCACCTGGAACAGTTCACGGGTGACCGGTTCCGGGCGATATTCCCAGTGGAAGGGACGAGCGTCCGCCATCAGCGCTGCGCTGCCTCAGCCCCGACGCCGGGGGCCCTCGCGATGACGCCGTTCCGCGACGCGGATCCGGAGGAGCGCCTGCTGGAGGGCGGCGCGAGCGGCGGACAGGTCCGCGCCTTCGTGATAGCCGCCCTCGATGGCGCGTTCCGCCTCGCGGCGGGCTTCCTGCGCCTTCTCCAGGTCGATGTCGCTGGAGAGGTCTGCCGTCTCGGCCATTACGACGACCTTGTCCGGGCGGACCTGCAGGAAGCCGCCGGCGATGGCGAACGACTCCTCTGACCCGCCCTTGCGGATGCGCAGCTCACCCACGCCCAGCATGGCCACCAGCGGAGCGTGATGTGGCAGCACCCCAAGCTCGCCTTCCGACCCCGGCAACACGACCGAGTCCACGGTGTCCGAGTAGGCCAGCCGCTCCGGCGTGACGATCTCGAGCTGGATGGGCATGGCTGTCAGCCGGCCAGCTTCGCGGCGTTCTCACGGACGTCCTCGATCGTCCCGGCCAGGAAGAAGGCCTGCTCCGGCAGGGTGTCCGTCTTGCCCTCCAGGATCTCCTTGAAGGACGCGATGGTGTCCTTGATCCCGACGTACACGCCGGGTCGGCCGGTGAAGACCTCGCCGACGAAGAACGGCTGGCTCATGAACCGCTGCAGGCGGCGCGCTCGCGCCACGGTCGACTTGTCCTCCTCGGACAGCTCGTCCACGCCCAGGATGGCGATGATGTCCTGTAGGTCGCGGTAGCGCTGGAGGACGCGCTTCGTCTCCTGGGCCACGTCGTAGTGTTCCTGCCCGACGATGTTCGGGTCCAGAACGCGCGAGGTCGAGGTCAGCGGATCGACCGCCGGATAGATCCCGAGCTCGGCGATATTGCGCTCCAGGCGGATCGTCGAGTCGAGGTGGGCGAAGGTCGTGGCCGGTGCCGGGTCCGTGTAGTCGTCGGCCGGCACGAAGACGGCCTGGAGCGAGGTGATGGAGCCGGACTTCGTGGAGGTGATGCGCTCCTGGAGGCCGGCCATCTCGGTCGCGAGGTTGGGCTGGTAGCCGACCGCGGAGGGCATCCGCCCGAGCAGGGCGGAGACTTCCGAGCCCGCCTGGGTGAAGCGGAAGATGTTGTCGATGAACAGGAGGACGTCGCGGCCCTCCTGATCGCGGAAGTATTCGGCCATGGTCAGGGCGGTCAGGCCGACTCGCTGGCGGGCGCCGGGCGGCTCGTTCATCTGTCCGAACACGAAGGCCGTCTTGGCGATGACCCCGGATTCGGTCATCTCGGCGATCAGATCGTTGCCCTCGCGGCTGCGCTCGCCGACACCGGCGAACACGGACACCCCGGCATGCTCCTGGGCGACGTTCCGGATGAGCTCCTGGATGATGACCGTCTTGCCCACGCCGGCGCCGCCGAAGATGCCGATCTTGCCGCCCTTGCGGAAGGGGCAGATCAGGTCGATCACCTTGAGGCCGGTCTCGAAGACCTCGACCTCCGTCGACTGCTGGTCGAAGGCGGGTGGCGAGCGGTGGATCGGCAGCGAGACCTCGCTGACGACCTCGCCCTTGCCGTCGATCGGGTGACCCAGGACGTCGAACACGCGGCCCAGGGTGGCCTCGCCGACCGGCACGGTGATCGCCGCGCCCGTATCGCGTACGGCCGTCCCGCGGGCCAGGCCGTCCGTCGTGGTCATGGCCACGGAGCGGACCCAGTTGTTGCCGAGGTGCTGCTGGACCTCGCACACGAGCGGCGTGTTCTCGCCGCGGTCGATCTCGACCGCGTTGTAGATGGCCGGCAGCTCGCCGGCGGGAAACTCGATGTCCACGACCGGGCCGGTGATCTGGATGACCCGGCCGGTGCCGGTGGGGGCGCTGGTCGCCATGGTGTCTGCCTCCTGCGTCACGTGCGTCATCGGTTGGCGCCGGACGCGATCTCGATCATCTCGCGAGTGATGTTGGCCTGGCGCACCTTGTTGTACGACAGGGTCAGGTCGTCGATCAGGTCCTCGGCGTTCTCCGTGGCGTTCTTCATCGCCACCATCCGGCTGGACTCCTCGCTCGCCTTGGCCTCCAGGACCGCCTGGAACAGGCGCGTCGCGACGTAGCGCGGCAGCAGTCGTTCCAGCACGGTGCGCGGATCGGGTTCGAAGATGAACTGGTGGCCGGGGATGCCGGCCGTGTCCTTCGCGGGACGGATCGGCAACAGCCGGAGCATCTCCGGGCGCTGGGTCAGGGTGGACACGAACTGGTTGTAGACGACGTCGATCCGGCTGTAGGTACCGTTCAGGAAGTCGTCCGTGATCAGCCGCGCGAGCGGGATGACGTCGGCGAAGGTGGGCCGATCGCCGAAGCCCGCGAAATGGGCCGCGACCGGGACCCGCGCCGCGCGCATCGCGTCCTGGCCCTTGCGCCCGACGGTGACGACGGCCTGGTCTCCGCTGTGCTCCGTGATCTCGCGTGACGCGAACCGGATGGTGTTCGTGTTGAGCGGCCCGGCCAGGCCGCGGTCGGTCGTGATCAGGACGATGAGCCGCTTGCCACCCTCGCGCTCGCCGAGCAACGGGTGGTCGTCCTCGCCAAGGACCGCGGCGACGTCCGCCAGGACCTCGTCCAGCTTCTCGCTATAGGGCCGAGAGGCGAGGGTGGCGTCCTGGGCGCGCTTGAGCTTGGACGCAGCCACGAACTGCATCGCCCGGGTGATCTGCTTGATGTTCTTGACCGACCCGATGCGCAGACGGATATCCCGCTGGCTAGCCATGGGGCGCGCTCATCAGGCGAGAAACGACTGGCGGAAGGCGTCGATGGCCTCGTCCATGGCGGCCGCCGATTCGTCCGACAGGGCTCCCGACTCGGAGATCCCTTTCAGGATGTCCGGTCGTTCCGTCTCGAGGAATCGGTACAGCTGGTTCTCGAACTCGCGGACCCGGGGCGTGGGCACGTCGTCCAGCTTGCCGTGCGTCGCGGCATACAGGATCGCGACCTGCTTCTCCACGGCCAGCGGCTGGTACTGGGGCTGCTTGATGATCTCGGACAGCTTCTCGCCGCGGGTCAGCTGGTCGCGGGTGGCCTTGTCCAGGTCCGAGGCGAACTGGGCGAACGCGGCCAGGGCGCGGTACTGGGCGAGGTCCAGCTTGAGCGGACCCGCCACCTTCTTCATCGCCTTGGTCTGCGCCGCCGAACCGACGCGCGAGACGGAGATGCCGATGTTGAGCGCAGGACGCTGGCCGGCATTGAACAGGTCCGTCTCGAGGAAGATCTGGCCGTCCGTGATCGAGATGACGTTCGTCGGGATGTAGGCGGACACGTCGCCGGCCTGGGTCTCGATGATCGGCAGGGCCGTCAGCGAGCCGCCGCCGTTGTCGTCGTTGAGCCGGGCAGCGCGCTCCAGGAGGCGGCTGTGCAGGTAGAAGACGTCGCCGGGGTACGCCTCGCGGCCGGGCGGGCGGCGCAGCAGGAGGGACATCTCGCGGTACGCCCAGGCGTGCTTGGAGAGGTCGTCGTAAACGCACAGGGCGTCCTTGACGAGGCCCTGCCCGGCGACCTCGACGCCGTTCTCCATGACTTCCTCGCCCATCGCCACGCCGCTGTACGGCGCGAGGTACTGGAGCGGAGCGGGGTCCTCGGCACCGGCCACGACCACGATCGTGTGCTCCATCGCGCCGTACTGCTCCAGGACGGCGACCGTGTTGGCCACCGTGGACAGCTTCTGGCCGATGGCCACGTAGATGCAGACGAGGTTCTTGCCCTTCTGGTTGATGATCGTGTCGATGGCGATGGCGGTCTTGCCCGTCTGCCGGTCGCCGATGATCAGCTCGCGCTGGCCGCGCCCGATCGGGATGAGCGCATCGATCGCCTTGATGCCGGTCTGGACCGGCGTGTCCACGCCCTTTCGGACGATGACACCCGGGGCGATCCGCTCGGCCGGTCGGGAACTCGTGGAGGCGATGGGGCCCTTGCCGTCCAGCGGGCGGCCGAGCGGGTCCACGACCCGGCCGAGCAGCGCCTGGCCGACGGGGATCTCCACGACCCGGCCGGTGGTCTTGACCGTGTCGCCCTCCTTGATCGCGCTCGCGTCACCCAGGATTACCGCGCCGACCGTCTCCTCCTCGAGGTTGAGGGCGAGGCCCATGACGCCGCCCGGGAATTCGAGCATCTCGGACGCCAGCGCGCCCTCCAGGCCGTAGATCTGGGCGATCCCGTCACCGACTTCGACGACCGTCCCGACGCTGCGCGTCTCGACGCCCGAATCGAACGAATCGATGGCGGACTTGATGATGCTGGTGATCTCGTCGGAACGGATGGCCATGTCTGTGGGATCTCCTAGAGGGCGCCCGAGGTGAGCTGATTCCGGAGCCGCTCGAGGCGGCCTCGGACGCTCCCGTCGATCAGGCGGTCGCCGACTCGCACGACCAGGCCACCGAGCAGGCTCGGATCGACCTGGACGGCGAGCTCGATGCGACCACCGCTGGTCTGTTCGAGTCGCGCAGTGAGCGCCTGGACCTCGTCCTGCGTGAGCGCTGCGGCGCTGGTGGCGGTGGCATGGGTGACACCCTGACGCTGATCATCGAGCCGGCGGAATTCGGCCGCGACCCGGGGCAGGGCTTCGATCCGGCCGCGCCGAAGCAGGAGCGCGATCAGGTTCAGGGCCGGCTGCGACACCTGGCCCTTGAGCAGGCGCCCGAGCACCTCCTGGCGGCGCTCCATGGGCACGGCCGGGTTGGCCAGGACGGCCAGCGATCGGGCATCCCCGGCGATCTCGCCGGCGACCTCGAGGTCGGCTCGCCACGTCTCCAGCGTGCGGTCACGCGTGGCGACCTGGAAGGCCGCCTCCGCGTAACGTCGTGCGGCGGAGTCCTGGCGCACCATCAGTTGCGAGATCCGGGGTCGGTCTGCGGCACGGCCGCGGTCGTCGCCGTCGTCGTGACCAGGAATTCCTGCACCAGGCGGCGCTGTCGATCGTCGGTCATCGTCTCGCCGACGACCCGTCCTGCGGCGGCCAGGGCGAGGTCGGCGACCTCACCTCGGAGTTCCGCGATGGCGCGCCCCTTCTCCGCTTCGATCTCGGCCGCGGCGCGGACCCGCATCCGGTCGAGCTCCTCGCGGGTCGCGGCGATATCCGCATCCCGACTCTCCTGGGCCACCTTCTGGGCTCGGACCAGGATGTCGTTGCTCTCGCGGCGGGCCTCGGCGATCGTCGCCACTCGCTCCGATTCCGCGCTTTCGCGGTCCCGGCGCGCCTGCTCGGCGTCCTTGAGGCCTTGCTCGATGGTGGCCTTGCGGTCGGCCAGCATCTTCGAGACCGGCTTGAACGCGAACGTCCAGATGATCGCCAGGAAGAACAGGAAGTTCGCCGCGGCGATGATCACCTGGAACAGGTTGACCTGGAACAGGGCCTCGGCCTCGGCCTCGCCCTCGGCGGTCAGGCGCATGACCTCGTGCCCGACGCCGGACGCGACCGCCAGCAGATCCACGATGCCTTCTCCGTACCGGGCCGGCTACTTGATGAAGATCGCGAGCAGGCCGACGACGATCGCGAGGACGCCGAGGCCTTCGGCGAACGCCGCGAGGATGATCGCGATGCCACGGATCTGTCCCGCCGCATCGGGATTCCGCCCGATCGCCTGGGCCGACAGCCCCGCGAGGATGCCGATGCCGATGCCGGGGCCGAAGACCCCGAGAGCGGCGAGTCCGGCGCCGATGTGTTCCATGTCGTGGTTTCCTCCTACTCCCCGAGCCTGTCGCCCGGGATCAATGGGACCTTGGTGGCGGCGCCGACGCGCCTGTCAGTGGGCCGGCTGGAGCTGATGCCCTTCGCCGTCGATGGCGTCGACCGCCTCTTCGGCGATGTGGCCTTCCTCGTCGTGGTGGCTCTCGATGGCGAGGACGATGAACATCAGGGTCAGCACGCTGAAGATGAGGGCCTGGATCGCATTGAGCATGAGCTCCAGGCCGATCAGTGCCACAGGGATGATAGCGACGGTCAGTGCGGTGATGACGCCGAGCGCGACCTCGCCGCCGTAGATGTTGCCGAACAACCGCATGGACAGCGTGACCGGCTTGACGAATTCGAGCATCAACTCGATCAGGCCGACGAACATCGCGATGACGCCCGCGCCCAGGCCGTTGCGGAACTCGTAGATCGGGAAGAACTTGCCCAGATAGCCCCGGACCCCGAGGTGGCGGAAGCCCTCCACGTGGAAGATCAGGAAGCTGATCAAGGCCATCCCGATCGTGATGTTCACGTCGCTCGAGGGCGCCCGAAGGAAGTCCAGCTTGCCGACCGGCGGGACGAGCCCGACCCAATTGTCGAACAGGATCAACAGGAAGAAGGCCACAAAGATCGGGATGTACGGACGGGCTTTCGGACCGGCCAGACCGATCCCGAAGTCGCTCAGGAACTCGTAGAACGCCTCGAACACGTTCTGGGCGCGTCCAGGGATCATCGTCCCGCCGCGCGTCATCAGGATCGCGCCGGCGAGGACGACGGCCATCACGATCCACATCGTTAGGATGGTGGAGCTGATGCTCGGGTGGAAGGTGACCAGGGCCGAGGCCGCCGGCGCGGAGGCGGGTGCGAGATCCAGCACGGTGTGGGGTGCCGGGAACTCAAGGCTGCTCTCGATGAAGCAGGCCGGGAACGCGCAGGGGTCACCGGGCGCGCCACCCTTGGGGAATGGCGGCACGAGGAGGAACGCGACGACATCGATGACGACCACCGCGGCGATCAGCGCGAGCCACTTGGAGGGCAGCCGGCGGCCCGACGACCGCACGGGCGTCGGGGCGGCTCCGGTGGGCTCCATGGAGGTCGGCTCCTGGGCCACGCCGGTCGCGACTCGCTCGCTCGACAACGCTGCCTCCACACACAGGAGCGCGGCCTGATGCCGCGCTCGGTCTCGTCATATCTTGGCCCGGTCCGACCGGTTACTCGATCGTCCGAAGGAACCTGCTGACCAGTCGGTAGATCATCATCGTCCCGGCTCCGGCGCCGGCGAGGAAGCCGACGATCACGAAGATGGGTAGGGTCCCGAGTTGCCCGTCGGCCCAGTAGCCGACCAGCACGCCCAGCAGGGTCGTCACCAGGAGCGAGAGGCCGATCTCCGAGAAGAGGGCCGCGTAGGCCATCCCCCGGCCGGGCTCGATCATGGTGGACCTGTCAAGGCGGCTGAAGTGTAGCAGCTGCACGTGGAGAGCCGCCAACGGGCGCGGGGCGTGGTGGGGCCTGTGGTACCGCGAGGCAGCGCGCCGTGCCATCACGGTGGAGATGCGGTCGGCGCCACCTCCGGTGTGGCCGTCGGGGTCGGCGTCGGGGTCGGGGCG
>JACCVB010000383.1 GCA_013698385.1 Chloroflexota bacterium | reverse complement strand
CGCGGGTAGTTCCACTCGTACACGGCCGTGTTGACGTCCAGCCCTTCGTAGCACTGGAGCCGGATGAGCGGCGCCCCGAGCGAGGCCGCCAGGACCTTGGCGAGCTCCGTCTTGCCGACTCCCGCCTCCCCCTCGAGCAGCAGGGGGCGACCCAGTTCCAGGGCGAGGAAGACGGCCGTGGTCAGCGATCGGTCGGCGATGTAGTCGCGACTCCGGAAATCCTCGGTCAGCGCCTCGATGGACCGGGTGCCGGCGGGTCGAGTCTCGCGGCCGGTGGCGGAGGCGATGTCGGTCATCGGCGGACTCTACACGGACGGACGACGGGTGGCCGGCCAAGGGGGCGGAGGGGAGACCCGGTGGACGCCGGTCGACTGCGGCCATCTCGTCAGAAACCGCGGCACGCCCGCCGTTCGCACGGCGCGCCCCTCCCCGCCCGGCCCGTCAGTCGTCAGGCGCGTCCAGCTCGCGGGCGTAGGGCGGGAACCGGAACCGCTGCGACCGGGTCAGGATCCCGCCGTGGGCCAGTTTCGCGACCGTCGACTCCGAGGCCGGATCGCCCGTGACCAGGCGCGGCAGGAGCAGGTCCGCGGCGGTCGCCTTGGAGTAGGCACCACACGTCGGCAGCCCGAGGATGGTCGTCGCGCCGATCCGGGCCAGCCATAACATGCTGCCCGGATGGGCCGGCACGCCGCGCCGCACGACGCGACCGCCCAGCGCGGAGATGGCCACGAACATGGCGTCGCGCGGATCCGTGCTCGCGGCCCCGGCCGTCAACAGCAGATCCGCCTGGTCTCCGCCTCGGCTGAACTGGGCCAGCGCGGTCTCCACGACGTCCGGATCGTCCGCGACGTATTCGATCCCGATGATCTGGCAGCCAAGTCCCTCCACCTTGGCTCGCACGCTCGATTCGAACCGCTCGCGAGCAGCCGCACGCACGGACTCCTTGACCACGACCGCGACGCGACGCGCCACGAAGGGCGCCACCCAGACGACCGGATTACTGCCGAACCCGCTCACTCGTGCCGCGCGATCCACGATCTTCGCGTCCACCACATGGGGTGCGATCTTGACGCTGGCCACGAGATCGCCGCGCTCCACGACCTGGCCGTCGTACACCGTGAACACCTCGAGCGGATCGAGTCGATTCAGTCGCTCCAGGTCCGCGACTCGCACGTTGACGACACCCGCGGCCGCGGCGACGAGGTCGATCCGGCTCTGATTCGGTCCCCGCACATCGAGGTTGGGCCCGATGACCGCCCTCGCGAGTCGGAGGGCGGCGTCGTCCTCGTGCAGCTCCCCGGCGTCCGCGATCAGGACCGTGACCGCGTCTCCGGCTGGCGCCGCTGCCAGGGCCAGCAGGTCATCCTCGGACAGGCGCCGACCCTTGGGCCAGCGCGTCTCCCCGATCGTGAGGTCCCGCGCCAGGATCGCACCGGCAAGTCGTGCGGGCGCGCGGCGGCCAGGCGTGACCTCGTCGACGCGCACCCCGCTCTGGCCGGTCGATCAGGCGGAGAGGCGCGCGAGCGCCGTTTCGATCGCGCGACGCGTGTAGACGACCGCCATACGCGATCGATAGTCGCGGTCTGCGTGGATGTCGCCGTTCACGGTCTGGCCGTCCGCGGCGTGCTCCGCGGCGGCAGCCAGTGCGGCCGGGGAACCGTCGCTCCCCGCCAGCGCCGCCTCCACGGCCGTCGCCCGATAGGCCGCATCGGCCACACCGGTCAGCGCCACGGCCGCTCCCGCGATCCCTCCCCCGGCCGCGCCGAACACCACGGCCGCAACGCCGACGATCGCGTATCCAGAGGCCGGGTTCTGGAGCGACACGTAGGCGGAACCCGCGTCGTCGCGCCCGCCCGGCAGGCGGATCTCCGTGAGCAACTCGTCCTCGCGCAGGCCGGTCGTGAAGGCTCCTTCGAAGAAGCCTGCGATCGGGATCGTGCGCTCGCCGCGCACCGACCGGGCTACGAGTTCGACATCCAGGGCGAGCAGGCACGCCGGAAGGTCCGAGGCGGGGTCGGCGTGCGCGATGGCACCCCCCACCGTGCCCCGGTTGCGCACCTGGAGGTCGCCGATCTGGGGCAGGGCGTCGCGCAACAGGCCGTAGTGGCGCGCCGGCGATTCGAGCAGCTCCGCGTACGTCGTCAGGGCACCCACCGCGAGTCGGCCGTCGTCCATCCGGCGGACGCCCTTGAGGTCGTCCAGGCGACCGATGTCGATCAGCGAGTCCGGGCTCGCCAGGCGCAGCTTCATCAAGGGCAGGATGCTCATCCCGCCGGCGATGACCTTGGCCGAACCGTCGCTTTCGGCAAGGGCCGCGAGGGCCTCGTCGAGCGACCTCGGCCGCCGGTAGTCGAATGCCGCCGGGATCATGCCTGGCCTCCCTTCGCCGACTCGATCGCGGCCCACACCTTCTGGGACGTGTAGGGCATGTCGAGATGCTTGATGCCGTGGGCACCGAGCGCGTCCATGACCGCGTTGGAGACGGCCGCAGTGGACGCGATCGCGCCGGCCTCGCCGACACCCTTGACCCCCAGCGGATTGACCGGCGACGGGGTGACCGTCTCGTCGAGCTCGAACATCGGCAGCCACGACGCCCGGGGCAGGGCGTAGTCGAGCATGGAGCCCGTCAGGAGCTGCCCTTCGTCGCTGTAGATGGCGCCTTCCCAGAGCGCCTGCCCGACGCCCTGGGCGATGCCGCCGTGGAGCTGGCCGTCGACGATCATCGGGTTGATCTTGTTGCCGACGTCATCGACCGCGAGGTAACGGACGAGATCGACCACGCCGGTCTCCTCGTCGATCTCGACGATCGCGATGTGCGTGCCGAACGGCCAGGTGCAGTTCGGCGTGTCGTAATACGCCGTCTCGTCGAGGTACGGCTCCATGCCCTCGGGGGCATCGAATGCGAGGTCCAGCGCGAAGGCGATCTCCTGGAACGTCTTCTTGCGATCGGGCGAACCCTTGACCCGGTATTCCGCACCGTCGATCTCGATGTCGTCGGGCGAAGCCTCCAGCATGTGGGCGGCGTAGCGCCGGGCCTTGTCCTTGATCTTCTCCGCGGCCTTGATCGCCGAGGTCATCCCGACCGAACTCGTCCGCGAGCCGTACGAGCCGTAGCCCATCGGGGTGCCCTGCGTGTCCGAGTGCTGGATGATGATGTCCTCCATCGGGATGCCCAGCTGGTCCGCCATCACCTGGGCGTACGTCGTCTCGTGGCCCTGGCCCTGCGGCTGGGTGCCGACCGTGACCACGACCTTGCCGGTCAGGTGGACCTTGATGTTGGCCGACTCCCACATCGCCGCACCCCAGCCCTCGCCGACGGCGCCGATCCACTTCGAAGGAGCGACGCCGCACACCTCGAGGTAGGTGCTGAATCCGAGTCCGAGCAACTTGCCCCGATCCCTGGCTTCCGCCTTCATCGTCGCCAGGTCCTTGTAGCCGACAGCCGCAAGGGCCATGTCCATGGCCGGCTCGTAGTCGCCCGAGTCGATGTAGATCTTGGCCCCGCCGCTGGCCGTCCCGAGGCCGGACGGATTGTCGTACGGGAACTGGTCGGGCTGGATGAAGTTCCGGCGCCGGAGCTCGGCCCGGTCCATCCCGATCTCGTTCGCGAAGAGGTCCATCGCGCGCTCGATGACGTAGGTCGCCTCGGGCCGGCCGGCGCCGCGGTACGCATCCACGAACGTCGTGTTCGTGTAGACGCCGGTCACCTCCGCGTGGACGTTCGGGATCCTGTAGCAGCCACTCAGCACCCGGGCGTAGAGCGTGGTGGGGATGCCCGGGCCGATCGTCGATAGCCGACCGCCGAGATTGGCCAAAGTCTTGACCCGCAGGCCCGTGACCGCGCCGTCCTTTGTGCCGGCGATCTCGAGATAGGTGATGTGGTCGCGGCCGTGGATCGTGCTCTGGTAGTTCTCGCGGCGGCCCTCGACCCACTTGACCGGCCGGCCGCCGAGCTCCTTGCTGGCGAAGAGCGTGAGGGCCATGTCCGCGTAACAGAAGATCTTGCTGCCGAACGCCCCACCCACGTCCGGACTGATGCAGCGGAGCTTGTGCTCCGGGATGCCCATCGTGAAGATGCCCACGAGCAGGCGCTGGATGTGCGGCGTCTGGCTCGACATCCAGATCGTGTATTCATCCGTGCCCGGGTTGTACCAGCCGATGTCGCCGCGGGTCTCCATCGGGTTCGGGATGAGGCGCTGGTTGACGATCCGCTGGCGGACCACGACCTGGGCGTCGTCGACGGCGCGGTCCGTGCCGGCCTTGTCGCCGACGTTCCACTCGAAGACGACGTTGTTCGGAGCGTTCTCGTGGAGCTGCGGGGCGCCGTCGGCGAGGGCCTTCTCCGCATCGACGACGGTCGGCAGCGGCTCCCAGTCGACCTCGATCGCGTCGAGCGCGTCGTAGGCCTGGGCCTCCGTTTCCGCAACGACCGCGGCGACGCCTTCGCCGGTCCACTTGACGCTGTCCGTGGCGAGGACCCGCGGCGTGTTGACGTTGTTCTGGATGCCCGCGCTTCCGCCGGCGGGCCAGGCCATCGGCAGCGGGTTGTACGGGATGTCCGCACCGACGAAGACGGCCAGGACCCCTGGCATCGACTTCGCCGTGGCCGTGTCGATCGAGCGGATGTTGGCGTGGGCGTACGGGCTGCGCAGGATGGCCATGTGGGTCATCGACTGGAGCTTGATGTCGTCGAGGTAGCGGCCGCCACCGGTGATGAAGCGCGGGTCTTCCGTGCGCTTGATCGATCTGCCGAGGGGTGAGGTGGCCGGGGGGTCGAGCAAGTCGGTCATCGTCGTCGCCTTTCGATCAGACCGCGGCCGGGGCGGCGGCCCCGTCGCGC
>JACCVB010000365.1 GCA_013698385.1 Chloroflexota bacterium | reverse complement strand
GGGCGGGCGGAAGGGGTGGACCTGGCCGAGGGCATCTACGTGGGGCTGACCGGACCGACGTACGAGACGCCGGCCGAGGTCCGGATGCTGGCCGGGCTCGGCGGACACGCGGTCGGCATGTCCACCGTGCTTGAGTGCATCGCCGCGCGATGGGTCGGGCTGGAGGTATGCGGCGTATCCCTGGTGACCAACGCCGGGGCGGGGTACACCGGGGCACCGCTGACCCACGAGGAGGTCCTCGCGTCGGGGGCGGTGGCGGGTCCGCGACTCGCGCGGGTGATCCGGCGGTTCGTGTCGGAGTTGACGCCAGCCTCCTGAGGGTGACGTGGCTTGCGAGCCTTCCTGCAGACCGACGGTGCCGCCATCGCCTAGCAGGTCATGCGTGCCCGGGCGTGCGCGCCCGCGCTGCACGCCGTCGTTGTCCTTCCGGATCCCGCCCCGACCGTACGAACGAGCCTTCGGGGGCCGTATCGGTTCGGCAGCGGATCGGGGACGCCATGAGTCAGGCGAGCCCCTGCGTGGACCCGGGCCCGCCGCGCAGATCCGCGGTCGTTCCGCCGTCCGTCACCGCCGATCCTTCGGTCCCAGCGGAATCGCCGGGGTAATCGTCGCCTCGCGGGCGAGGCAACCCGCGGCGACAAGCCCTCGCCCCCGATCCCGCCGCGGCACGCCCCGCCGCCGCAACAGACCCCAGCCGCAACACGCCCCGACGGCTGACCGCCGAACGCTGCTCGATCAGATCGTGGGGAGTGCCCGCCCGGCCGCCTTCGCGGCCCCGGCCTTTTCGGACCAGGCCTCGAGGACCCGGTCCTTGTGCGGTCGGATCGGGCAGTGCTCGTCGCGATTCTTGAACTCGTCGCAATAGCCCAGGGGGACGCACTTTGGCGCGAGGAACGAGCCGAGGAACGGCGACACCGCGAAGATCTCGTGGCGGATCAGCTGAAACAGTCGGCGGATCTCCCACTGGGCCATCGTGCACAGGCGCAGGCCGGACATGTGGATCAGCGCCCGCAGGTTGGTGGTCATGACGAGGTTCGTCCGGGTCCCGTTCGGGAAGATGAACCGTGCATCCTCGCCGGGCACCCCCGCGCCCAGGAGTTCGCCGTAGAGGTCCAGTGCCCCGTCCACCTGCGACTCGTAGCGCTCGCGCAGGTCCGGATCACCCTCGGCGATGGACTGAGGCAGCATCGTCGCCGCGTCCTTGAACTTGACGTAGCGCTGGCTCTGCTGGTCGAAGGCGACGCCGGCCCGATGGCGCACGAGCTGGTGGGACAGGGTGCGTGATACGCCGGTGATCGCGAACGTAAAGACCACGTGTTCGATCGTCGAGCCATGACCGGATTCGATGACGGACGAGATGAGCTTCTGCATCTTCGATGGGTCGAAATCGCCCGCGACGGCACGCCGGAAGATGTCCTCCGGGACCTCCTCGGAATAGCATGTCCGGCAGGCCGTGTAGATGACCGGCACGTAGAACTGCTCCACGATGGCCCGATCCGGGAAGAGCAGCGTGGCCCGCAGGCCGAGGTCCCGGCGACCGGGATTCTTGGGGATCCCCGTCTTTGAACGCGGCGGTTGGGTGGGGTCGGGAGGTGCGGGCTCGGCGGTCATCGGGCTCCCAAGTCTAGCCCAGCGGCGCATTTCGACCGGATCGAACGGATCGAGCGCTCCGGGGGAGGCTCGGCCGGGTCCGCCGGTGCGCCGGCCTTGATCGTCCGGACCCGTCCGTCGGACGGCGGAGACGACCTGGCCTTCGAAGTCGATGCGGTCATCTCGGCGACCGGCTTCGTCTGCCCGCTCCTCGACCTGCCCGGCCTCGGGGTCTCCACCTTCGGAGCCAGTCGACTGCCGGTCCAGACGCCATGGTGGGAGAGCGCCGATGTGCCGGGCATCCATTTCGCCGGCACGATCGGCCAGGGGGCCAAGGGGCTCCAGCGCCACGGCATGCCGAGCAACTCCGGGGCGGTCCACGGGGCGCGCTACAACGCCCGGTTGCTCGCGCAGCGGGTCGCGGCGGGGTTGGGTTCCGCGTCACCCCACCCGGCGGTGCCCGCCGCAAGCCTGATCGACTTC
>JACCVB010000354.1 GCA_013698385.1 Chloroflexota bacterium | reverse complement strand
ACGGTGGAGCTTGGTCGCTTCCAGCGCGAACAGCGACGGGTGATCGCCTATGCGGACACGCCCAGGCTGGTACTCGACGCGACCACGGCGGCCGAGGATCGGACCTTCTGGGACAACGCCGGCGTGGATGTTCCCTCGATCCTTTCAGCCGTGGCGGAGTCGGCCGCCGGCGAGCGCGAGCGTGGTGCCTCCACGATCACCCAGCAGCTCGTCCGGGCGCGACTGCTCCCGGAAGGCCTCGTCGGTCCCGGGGAGGATCGCTACCTACGCAAGGCCAAGGAGGTCCTCCAGTCCCTTCGCCTGAATGACACCTATCCCGGCCAGGAAGGCAAGGAGCGGGTGATCACGGCCTACCTCAACGAGATCTTCTATGGGCATGATGCGTACGGGATCGCCGCGGCGGCGAAGGTCTATTTCGGCAAGGAGCCGTCCACCCTGACGCCCGCCGAGGCCGCGCTGCTGGCCGGGCTGCCCAAGTCGCCGAGCACGCTCGATCCGTACCGCTTCGCGACGGCCGACACCAACGGCCGACTCGTCGTCCCGCCCGATGCGCCGCCGGTCGTCCGGCGCGACTACGTCCTGCGCGGCCTCGCGGACGGCGGTCGCTGGATCAAGCTCAAGCCCGGGGAGCTCAAGGCTGCCCTGGCGGAACCGGTCACCCTCGCGGGCGTCCCGCCAGTCACCCTGCGCGGCGGCCAGTTCACGTGGCAGGTGCGCCGGCAGCTGCTGGGCATCCTGGGCCCGGACGTGGACCTCGAAACGGGTGGCTACCGGGTCACGACGACGCTCGACTGGAAGGCGCAGGAGCTGGCCCAGAAATGGCTGACCGCGGCGGCGATCGCGCCTAATCTCCCGCGCGACGAGTCGGCCGCGATGCTCAAGGAGGCCGGCCTCACCCGCGCCGATCAGCGATGGGTCAACGACCTGCGAGGCAAGGACCTGCACAACGGGGCGCTCGTGGCCATCGACTACCTGACCGGCGACGTGCTCGCCTACGTCGGCTCCGCCGGCTACACCAGGGATGACCTGGCGAGCAAGGAATTCGACCCGAAGTTCGACGCGGCGGGCGACGGTGCCCGACAACCGGGCTCCGCCTTCAAGCCGATCCTGTACGCCAGTGCCTTCGAGGCCGAACGACTGACGCCGGGCAGCCTGCTTCTCGATATCACCACCAGGTTCGACCGTGGCAAGGACTGGGCCCCGCGCGATGCCGATCAGCTCGAGCGCGGACCCGTGCTCGTCCGAAAGGCGCTCCAATACTCCCTCAACCTGCCGACCATCCGGGCACTCGAGCGGGTCGGCAATGCCGCCGTCGCCGATTCGTCCGAGGCGTTCGGCCTGCGCTTCACCGGCGGCCGGAAGGCGTTCATGCAGGCCGGCCTTGCGGGTGCTCTGGGCACGGTCGAGGTGCGGCCCCTCGACCTGACCTCCGCGTATGGGACCCTGGGCAATGGCGGTGTCCGGATCCCGCCGCGGATGGTCCTCGAGATCCGGGACCCGGCCGGTCGCATCGTCTGGCAGGCCCCCAGGGTCGAAGGCACGCCCGCGGTCTCGCCGGCGACGGCGTTCATGATCAGCGACATCCTGGACGGCAACACGGATCCGAAGCAGAACGCGATCTGGGCCGCCAAGCTCGAACTGCGGAACGGGCCCGCCAAAAGCCGCCGGCCCGCCGCAGTGAAGACGGGCACGACCAACGACGCCCGTGATCTGGGCACCTACGGGTATCTCCCGCGACCCGCCGGCTCGGGCGTCGGGCTCGCGGTCGGCGTGTGGCTCGGCAACAGCGACCACTCCTACCCGCGAACGGCGAAACCGGCCACGTCGCTCACGGCTGCGGCACCGCTCTGGCGGGCGTTCGTGCGGGACTATACGGAAGGTTGGGACGCTCCGATCTTCGAACCGCCCCCTGACGCCGTCGAGGTGACCGTCGACGCCTGGTCCGGGGGCAAGCCCGGCCCGTGGACGCGCGATCGGACGAAGGAATGGTTCCGGATCGGGACAGAGCCCGGCACACCTGGCGCGATCGACGCGGATGGCCTGCTATACAAAAAGACCTGTGGCACATGGCGGGTGGACCCACTCAAGGCGGAACTCGGCCCCGCGGACTGGGACAGCGACGTCGCCGACTGGCTTTCTCGTGCGCGCCGCGGAACGGGCGTTCGGGGGCGGCTGGATTCCGCCACGGCCTATTTCTGGGAAGAGCGCTCATGGGGTGGCCCGCTCATCAACTCGTGCTCGCCGCTCCAGATGTGGCCCATCCTCGTCCTTCTCGGCCAGGAACGGGCCGCGCCGCCGCCACGTGGGGTTGGCACCGATCGAGGTGGCGGAGGCGCCAGGCCAAAGCCCCCCAGGGCCGAGCCCGCGCCGCAACCGAAGCCCAAGCCCGATCCGACGCCTACGCCCAAGCCCGACCCACCGTCCTCGGACCCGACGCCGACGCCCGCACCCTGATGCAACGGGGCTGCAAGGGCCAAACCAGGCCTTGACCTGGCCCAGCCTCGTGCATGCTCGAAGAAGGCCGGCAGCGACTGGAGGCTCTTCCCGCCCTGGTCGATCGCCGCGGGCACCACGGTTGACCTCACGTACCGCGCCGTCAGATGGGTCGATCGCACCGGTCGCCCTGCAAGTCCCCTTGCGCAGGGCCGATGGGTCGACCGTGGCCGTCGAGGTGCTCCTCCAGTGCATCACGCTACCCGGAGAGCCCGAACGATTGATCGCGACCGCCCGCGAATCGGTGAGCGCCTGAAGGTAGCGAGCCGGTTCCAACAGCTTGCCGACCAGGAACACGCCCGTGCTGCAGAGCTCAACGCGGTCATCCGGGCCATCGGCGACGGCGTCGTGGTCTGCGCGCCCGACGGGCGGATCACCCTCGCCAACCCGGCCGGCGAGGCGTTGTTCCCGGACATCCAGGAACTGACCTACGCCGATATCCTCGGCCAGCTCGCTGATCCCGAAGGAGTGGCTCCGAACCTCGGCCGATAGGGCGGACCGGCCGTCCTCCCCACCGTGGGCGACCCGGACCGATGGATCGGAGTCTCGACCTACCCGGTGGTGCCCCACGCCGCGGATCCCGCTTTAGCGGGTGGTGGCGAGACGATCGTGGTCCTGCGCGACGTCACCGAGGCTCGCCAGCGAGAAGCCCTGCGCGAGACGTTCATCGGGGTCCTGTCCCACGAGCTGCGCACGCCCGTGACGACCATCTACGGCGGCGCCAAGATCCTCGCCCGAGATGGTTCCACCATCGACGAGGCGACCCGTCGCACGATCTTCCTCGACATCGCCGCCGAGTCCGAGCGGCTCCAGCGCCTGGTCGAGGACGTGGTCGCACTGAATCGGTTCGGCCAGGACGGGGGCGACCTCGGCCACGAACCCGTGCTACTCCAGCGGGTCGTCCCGAGCGTGGTCGGGTCGGAGGAGCCTCGCTGGCCGGAGGTCTCGTTCAGGTCCGAGGTCCCACCGGGACTGCCGACCGCGGTGGCCGACCCCACCTATGTCGAACAGGTCCTGCGCAACCTGGTCTCGAATGCGGCCAAGGACGGGGGGCTCGGCTCCGAGGTCGAAATCCTGGTCGAGGCCGCCGAGGACGAGGTCCTCGTTCGGGTTCTTGATGACGGGCCGGGTTTCGCAGCGGATGCGACGGACCGGCTGTTCGACCTGTTCTATCGGGCCCCGAGCACGGCAAGTCGGCGACCGGCGCCGGGATCGGACTCTTCGTGTGCTCGCATCTCGGGTCGAGCCAGCGCTGCCATCACCTCGCGATGCGGGGCAAGGGTCCGTCGAACGAGCCCGACGCGACGTCGGACGTCCACGATCGCCCGCAGGACGTCGTCGCCCGGGCGTCCGCGAAGGGCGCGCTCATCGAGTTCGTCGATCTCGCGCTGGATGCGCTCGACGGTCTCGAAGTATTCGGCGAACACCGCATCGGTCAGTGACGACATGAGATCCACGGCATCAAGTGCGCCGATCCGCGTCTCACCCGCGTCGACGCGCTCCGAGCAGCGCGCTAGTGCCTGGATCGGCCCCTCATGGATCGTGATGACGACGTTGGGGCCGACGATCAGGTCGATCTCGTGGCGCACCAACTCGGTCGGCGTCTCGTCGTCGCCCTCGAGCGCCTCGAGCGTCAGGTGCAGCCGATCCCCCACTCGCGACAATGCTGCGTGGCGCTGGTCGCTGACGACGCGCTCGATTTCGCCGGTTGGCAGCCCCAATCCTTCCGCGAACGGCGTGAGGTCGGCGAGCTCGCGGTGATCGAGGTCGACCCACAAGAGTTGCCGGTCGCCGATCGTCGACAAACTCTCCGGCGTTATCTCGACAGCAGGGTCGTGGCCGTCTGCGTCAAATAGGCGGCCGGTACCGACGTTCAGCGCACGCTCGTGAGGAGGATCGCCGCGACGACGGCGATCGCGGCGGTCGCGTACTGGCGGCGGTCGCGTACTGCATGACGAGCATCGCGCGGTCGTTGGCTGGTCCGATCTCGATCTTCGGGACTATCTGGACGGAGCGGCGCAACATGCGATATCTGACCCCAGCTGGCAGTCCTCGAATCAACGAGACTGCGAAATCCCTGCCCCCGACCGCCTGTACCCAGGCCCGTACTAGGCGAACGCGCGGCAACGGATCGGCGCATCTCGGCCGCATGACAATCCAGCCGACGACCAGGCCCGCGACCCCCGTGGCGGCGGTCGGCCTGTCGGCCGACTGCAATGCGACCGTGGCGGTAAAGGGACTGGATGACGCCCTCGGGGCCATACGTTGAGCGCTAGCTGGCCCCATGGCCGGCGCGACGCCTTGGACGTTCCGGGTGATCAGATCCATATCCAGGAGAGTCAACGATGATCAAGCGTTTCTTTATGATCACAGCCTTGGGGGCCGCCCTCGTGGCCTGTTCTCCGGCCGGAAGCACGACCGCGCCGGGCGCGACATCGGGGTCGTCCGTGGCACCCGTCGACTCCGCCGCGCCGAGCGAAGCGGTCGAGTCGGCCGCTCCCAGCGAGTCGGCCGCTCCCAGCGAGGGCGCCTCGCCTTCGTCGTAACTACCGATCGCCACTCGAAGACGCTGGATCACGCTTGCGGGGTCCGGCGTCTTCATGCCGTTGTTACGTTCGACGTCCGCTTCGTAGTCCGGCCTTCTCGCGCGGAATCGGACAGTGGGACTCAAGCCCGGACTTCGGGCGAAGGAACCCCAGCAGGTGGGTGAGAGGCCCGCATGGGGATGGAGGTAGCACATGAGCATCATCGCGTGGCTCGTCCTCGGCGCCATCGCCGGGTACATCGCCGGGTTCCTCGTCAAGGGTGACGAGGGTCTCGGTGTCATCGGGCACATCGTGCTCGGCATCGTGGGCGCCCTGGTCGGAGGATTCCTCGCCAGCGTCCTGTTCAACACCAAGCCCATCGACGGCGCGCTCGACATCAGCTCGATCGTGGTTGCCGTCATCGGCGCGGTGATCGTGGTCATGGTCGCCGGTGCAATCACCGGTCGATCACGCGCCGGGCGCGGCCCGGTCTGATCGCCGCCGGGCGTGACGCCCGGCTCCATCCCAGCAAGCGATGAGGCCCACCTCACCAGGGTGGGCCTCATCGCATTCCACGACAAGCAGGAGAGACATCCATGTCCGAGACGCTCGAAACGATCGATGTTGACGTTCCGGTTCGCACTGCGTACGACCAGTGGACGCAATTCGAGGAGTTCCCCGAATTCATGGAAGGTGTCAAGTCGGTCAGGCAGCTGGATGACACGACCCTCGAATGGTCGGCGTCGATCGCCGGCGTGGACAAGACCTGGCGTACCAGGATCACCGAGCAGACGCCCGACCAGCGGATCGCGTGGACTGCGACGGACGGCGCGAAGAACGCCGGCGTCGTGACCTTCCATCGCCTGGACGACGGCAAGTGTCGGGTCGCCCTGCAGCTGAATGTCCAACCGGACGGTCCGATCGAGTCTGCCGGCGACGCACTGGGCTTCGTCCAGCGCCGGGCAAAAGGCGATCTCGAGCGGTTCAAGAAGTTCATCGAGGAGCGGGGGGTCGCCACCGGGGCCTGGCGCGGGGCCGTG
>JACCVB010000331.1 GCA_013698385.1 Chloroflexota bacterium | reverse complement strand
TTCCAACGCCGCGGTCCGAGCGGGTGGCGCCATCGAGGCCGCTACCCGTCAGCTGGCCGTCGAAGCCGCCGATGGGGCTCTGGCCGACGCCCAACGCGACCTCCGCGATCCCGGCAGCGGACAAGGGCAAGGCGAAGGGCAAGGTCAGGGACAAGGGCAAAAGCAAGGCCAGGGGCAAGGCCAAGGCCAAGGCCAAGGGCAAGGTCAAGGCCAGGGCCAGGGCCAGGGCCAGGGAGCGATCGGCGGTGGCGGCTCGAGTGCCCGCTCCCTCGGATCGGGGCTCGGCGGCAATGCCCGGACCGGCGCCCCGACCGGCGCGAACCGCGCCGCCCAGCTCGGGGCGGACCTGTCCTCGGTCTACGCCCCGTTCGACCGGGTCGGCAAGCCCGGAGATCCCTCCTACGTGGCCGGCACCGGTGGCGATGGCCAGTCCCAGCAGGGCAGCCAGGTCGGCAGTGGCACGGACAACGGCACGCTCACGCCCTACCAGCAGGTCTACAGCGATTTTCAGACCTACGCCCAGACCTCGCTGGAGCGCGGCTACGTCCCGTTGTCCGTCAAGGACTACGTGCGCGACTACTTCAGCTCGCTCGATCCCTCGAACTGATCGGGCCGGCCGTTCGGCCATGACCCGCCAACCCGGAGGCCGCCATGGAAGCTCCCGTCACCACTGAGCCGACCGTTCGCCTCGCTCCCGAGGCCTTTGCCGAACGGGCCCAGGTCATCGAGCGCGAGATCGGTCGGGTCATCGTCGGCCAGCGTGACCTCGTTCGACAGACGCTGACCGGCCTCCTTGCCAACAGCCACGTCCTGCTGGAGGGCGTGCCCGGTCTCGGCAAGACGATGCTCGTGCGGACGATCGCCGATGTCATCGACTGCACGTTCAGCCGGATCCAGTTCACCCCGGACCTGATGCCGGCCGACATCACCGGCACGAACATCCTGATCGAAGAGGGCGGCCAGCGCGTCTTTCGATTCCAATCCGGCCCGATCTTCGCCAACCTCGTGCTCGCGGACGAGATCAACCGGGCCACACCCAAGACCCAGTCCAGCCTGCTCGAGGCGATGCAGGAGCACCAGGTGACGGTCGCCCGGCAGCGCTTCAAGCTCGATCCGCCGTTCTTCGTCCTGGCCACCCAGAATCCGCTCGAGATGGAGGGGACCTATCCCCTGCCGGAGGCCCAGCTCGACCGCTTCATCTTCAAAGTGATGGTCCCATTCCCCTCGGAGGAGGACCTGATCTCGATCATGGATCGGACCACTGGCGCGGAAGCGGTCGTCGCATCCAAGGTCTGCACGGCCGCGGAGATCGTCGAGATGCAGCGCCTGGCCCGGGCGGTCCCGATCGCGCCCCATGTGACCGCCTACGCCGTGAGCATCCTGGCCGCGACCCATCCGGACCAGGGCCGTGCACCGGGCCTCGTGCGCGACTACGTCCGCTACGGCGGTTCTCCGCGCGGGGCGCAGGCGCTCGTGACGGCGGGCAAGATCTACGCCCTGCTCGATGGCCGGTTCAACGTCTCCATCGACGATATCCGGGCGGTGGCGCTGCCGGCCCTGCGCCATCGGATCATCCTCAACTTCGAGGGCGAAGCGGAAGGCATCACCAGCGAAGCCGTCGTCCGGACCATCCTGGACACCGTCGCCGCTCCGACCGTCGAGTAGACGGGCCAGAATGACCGAGCGATCCGGCCTCGAGGTCGACGCGCCCCACGAGGCTGCCGCCAGCGTCCCGATCGCCGAGCGACCGGCCGGGCGTCCGGTCTTCCTGCCCAACGAGGTCGATCCGACCGTCTTCGACGAAGGATTCCTGCGCCAGCTGGAACGGCTCCTGCTGCTGATGCGCTCGCCCGTCCGAGGCGGGCTGAAAGGCGGCCGTCGAAGCGTCAAGCGTGGCCAGTCCGTGGAGTTCGCCGACTACCGCGAGTACACCCTGGGCGACGACCTGCGCCAGCTGGACTGGAATGTCTACGCCCGCCTGGAGAAGCTATTCGTCAAGCTGTTCGTCGAGGAGGAGGACGTCACGATCACGCTCCTGATCGACGCCTCGACGTCCATGGCCAGCGGCCATCCCCAGAAGCTGCTGTTCGCGAAGCGCGCGGCGGCGGCGCTCGGCTACATCGGGTTGGC
>JACCVB010000298.1 GCA_013698385.1 Chloroflexota bacterium | reverse complement strand
GAGGCGCTGGAGCGCCTGCACAAGGTCCGAGCCGTCGTGCTCGACAAGACCGGCACGCTCACCGAAGGCAAGCCCCGCGTGACCGATATCGTGCGGGCGGACGGCGCCCCGGCCGAGGACGAGTTGCTGCGCCTCGTGGCTGCCGCGGAACGGGGTTCCGAGCATCCCCTGGGCGAGGCGATCGTCCGGTTCGCGCGCGACGAGCGCGGAGAGACGCTGTCCGATGCGACCACATTCGAGGCGGTCGCGGGCGAGGGGATCGCCGCGGTCGTCGACGGTCGGCAGGTCCTCGTCGGCCGGCCGGCGTTCCTGGAGGCGCGGGGTATGGATCCCGGTTCCCTGCGTGTCGCCGCCGAGGAGCTCGCCGCCGGCGGCAAGACCCCGGTCTTCGCCGCCGTGGACGGTCGAGCGGCGGCGGTCATCGCCATCGCCGACACGGTCAAGGCGGGTTCCGTGGAGGCGGTCGCCGAACTCCATCGACTCGGCCTGCACGTCGTGATGCTGACCGGCGACAACGAGACGACCGCGAAGGCCATCGCCCGCCAGGTCGGCGTGGATCGTGTCCTGGCCGACGTCCGACCAGACGAGAAGGCCGCCCAGGTCCGCAAGCTCCAGGGCGAGGGCAAGCTCGTGGCCATGGTCGGGGACGGGATCAACGACGCGCCCGCCCTGGCCCAGGCCGACGTCGGGATCGCCATCGGGACCGGCACCGACGTCGCGATCGAGTCCGGGTCGGTGACGTTGATGAGCGGCGACCTGCGGGCGCTCGTGACCGCCATCGCGTTGTCGCGAGCCACCATGCGCAACATCAAGCAGAACCTGTTCTGGGCGTTCGCCTACAACGTGGCCCTGATCCCGCTTGCCGCCGGCGTGTTCTTCCCGTTCACGGGCTGGCTGCTCGACCCGATCTTCGCGGCGGCCGCGATGGCCCTCTCGTCCGTGACGGTCGTCTCGAACGCGCTCCGCCTGCGCCGTTTCCAGCCACCGCGCGTCTCGGATCCGGTCCGGCCCGCCGGCCGACGGGTGGTACCGGCCGACGCCTGACGGATCGGTCGATTCGGGCCGCGGCGCTGAGTGGGGCGCGGTGCCGCCTACGAAACGACGGTGATGGCTGCCTTCATCCCGGCGGCGTAGTGGCCCGCGACGTGACAGCCGGCCAGCGTCTCACCCGCCTTGGTGAACGTGTACGTCAATTCCTTCGTCTCGCCCGGAGGCACTGAGACGCCGTCGGTCTCGCCGTGGGCCATGCCGGAGTCGACCATCTCCTGCTCGTGGGCCGACTGTGCCGCCTCGTCGCCTAGATAGAACTCGTGCTCGCCGGTGCCGGTGTTCTTGATCACGAAGGTGACCGGGACGCCGAGTGGAACGGACGACGACGCGAGCTCGATCTTGAGGGCATCGGTCAGCGCGACCTCGATCCTGGTCGCGGCCGCCGGGGCCGACGCGTCGATCGAGGCGGCACCCGGGGCGGCGGCCGATGTGGCGCCCGACGCAAGAACCGCGGCCGAGGCGCCCGGGGACGCCAAGCCCCCACCAGATGAACACGCCGAGATGACCAGGACGGCGGTCGCGGAGAGCGCGAGAAGGGAAGCAGGCACGAGAAGCTCCTTGGTCCTGGCCCCGCCACGGGACCCTCGTTCGCTGATACTTGATGGGAGTATTGTCCCAGCCTCGTGACGAACCTGTCCAATCGAGCGTGGAACCAGGCGGCGGAGACTCGCGTCTCGCGGAGGATGCCCTTGATCCGTTCGGATACCGCCTCGCGCCGTGCTTCATTTGACGGCTTGTACGAGCGGCACCATCGAGCGGTCCTCGCCTTCGCCCTGCGACGCACGCGAACGGCCGCCGACGCGGAGGATGCGACTTCCGAGACCTTCATCATCGCCTGGCGCCGACTCGAGACCGCCCCGCCGGAGCCGTTGCCCTGGCTGTACGGGATCACCCGGCGCGTGCTTGCCAATCAACGTCGTGGCACGGGCCGCCTGGAACGCCTCCGGGTCCGACTTCGCGCGCAACCACTGGAGCCCGTGGTGCCGTCGCCGGCTTCGGCCGACCCGACGGACCCGTTCGACCCGGACGACAGCCCGGCCTTTGCCGCCCTGGCCCGACTTCGAGCCGACGATCAGGAGTTGCTGAGACTCGTCGCCTGGGAAGAGTTCAGTCATTCCCAGATCGCGATGGTGCTGGGAATCAGCGTGAACGCCGTCGCGATCCGCGTTCACCGAGCGCGCGGCCGGTTCGTCCAGGCGCTCGAGGAGGAAGGACGGAAAGGATCCGGCCCGAGCCGGACACCTGGTCCAGTGAAGGGCAGGACATTCGGCCGGATCCGGCGGGAGCAGATGGAGTGAGCGAGCCAGCGGGAACCGATCCCCTCGACGAACTCCGACGCGTCAACCCCGTCGACCCGGACCGGCTGCCCTCCGCGAGCCTCGCCCGCATCAGCGCGAGGATCCAGGAGGACATCATGGAACCATCCAGGGGCACGACCGTTCGACGCCGCACGCTGATCCCGGCCGCGGCGGGGGTCGCCATTGCGGCCATCGCGCTGGTCGCCTTCGTCGGCGGCCGGGGCCTTGGCCCCGCTGCCACACCAGGTGCCACTGGCGCCACCGGCGGTGCAGCCGCCACCGGCGGTACCGGCGGAGCACCGGCCACCGGCTCCACCGGCGGTGCAGCCGCCACGGCCATCACGGGCGGCGGCGCCGGCCTGGCGTCGTGCGTCGAGCGGTATAGCCCGGAGACGCTCGCCAAGCGCTCGTTCGCCTTCGATGGCACCGTCACCGCCGTCTCAGGCGACGAGGTGACGTTCAAGATCGGGCGTCGGTTCAAGGGCGCGGAGGCGGACTCGATCACCTTGACCGCCACGGGCATGACCGGCACGGCGATCACCTCCGCCGGCGGGCCGAACCTCGCCGTGGGTGAACGGTATCTCGTGGCGGGCGAAGATGCGTTTGCGTGGGCCTGTGGGTTCACCCAGACCTACGACCCGACGGTCGCCGCACAGTGGGCGCAGGCCACAGGCAGCTGACCTGGCCGGCCTCCGGACCGTCAGGGAGGGATTCCCAGCCCCCGATCTGACGACCGGACGGCCCGGGGCCGCCGCGGTATGCTCGCCCTCCTCGCGCTGACGACCGACGAGGAGATCGGGAGAGCTTGACCACGTGACCGCTACCGCGCCTCGATCGACTCGACCGGCCGGAGCGCCCGCCCGGTCCCGCGGCCGGTCCGGACGACGTTCGGAGACGCCGATCCTCGTGCGGCAGCTCCGCAACGGGATCGAGGAGAGCGTCCACCGCGGGGACATCGTCGAAGCGGACGTGACCGGTCGGCTCATCCGGCAGCTGGGCGATCCGGACCGCCTCGTCACGCTTCGATCCACGGTCAAGCCGTTCGGCGCCGTGGGGCTCATCGAGGCCGGCGGGATCGAAGCGTTCGACCTGGAGCCCGCCGAGATCGCGATGATGGCGAGCTCGCACAGCGGTGAGGACTTCCACGTGCGGACGCTCCAGTCGGTCTTCCGCCGGGCAGGGGTCAGCCAGTCCCTCCTCGCGTGCGGCAACGAGGGGATGCCGCTGGATCCGCTCACGGCCGCCCGACTCGCCCGCGACGGCGAGAAGCCGGGGCCTATCCGCCACATGTGCTCGGGGCAGCACGCCGTGTCGCTACTGCTGTCCCGACTCCGGGACTGGCCTCTGGAGACGTACTGGGAGCCGAGTCATCCGTCGCAGGCCGCTTATCGATCGGCGGTCGCCCGCGCATTCGGCACGACCCCGGACAAGCTGCGCACGGCGATCGATGGCTGCGGCGTCGAGACATACGCGTTCCGACTGCGCGAAGTCGCCCAGGCGTACGCCCTGCTGGCCGACCCCGGCGCCGTCCCCGAAACGGACCGGCGGCACTCCCTTGCCCCGGCCCTGACCACGATCCGGGATGCGATGTTGGCGAACCCGGAGATGATCGCCGGGCGGCACGATCGGCTCGATACGTCGCTGATGAAGGCCCTCCCGGACCGGCTGATCAGCAAGGCCGGCATGGAGGCGCTGCGCGGGATCGCGATCCTGCCCGGAGCACGCACCGGGACGACCGGCGTCATGGCATCCGGATTGGCGGTCAAGATCGAAGATGGGGATGGCTACGACCGCGGAACGTGGGCCGCTTCGATCGAGGCGCTGCGCCAGGCGGGCGTGCTCGATGGCCAGGCGCTCAGGATGCTGGCTCGCTACCACGCACCCACGATCCTCGATCCGCACGGACGCGTGGGTGCCACTGCGGTCGCCGAATTCGAACTCGCGCCGGTAGGGGAGTTGATCGCCTGACGCCCCTCCGGCGATCTCCGCCGGGACCACCTGGAGCGATCACCAAGACCGATGGCATCCGACGCCGATCCGTACCGAACTCTCGGGCTGGCCCGAAGCGCGACTCTGGCCGAGGTCAAGCGCGCCTATCGCCGACTGGCCAAGGCCAATCATCCGGATGCCGTGGGGGGAGGCGCGCTGCCACGATTCCTGGCCATCCAGTCGGCCTACGATCAGCTGGCCGGTCCCGATGGCAGCGGCGACGGGATCGGCGGGCCGGTGCGGGGCACAGGCGCGGACCGACCGGCGGCGCGACCGGCGGGCGGTGGCCCAGCACGCGGCAGCGCACGGACGTCCGGCCCGGATGGCGCCGGAGCCACCCATCGCGCCTACGG
>JACCVB010000284.1 GCA_013698385.1 Chloroflexota bacterium | reverse complement strand
GATCGACTCGTCCTGGCGGCGAACGACGGGGGCGTCGGCATAGCCCGCGCCGAGCTGGGCAGCCGTGTCCAGCGCTCGGTCCGTGATGTCTCGCATGGTCGCGCAGCCTACCAGCGGAGGCCGAGAGGAGCGCGCAGGGCGGCCGAGAGGGCCACACGGGGTGGTCTTCGCATGCGGGTCGGCTACACTCGGGCAGATGTCAGGACGCGGAACGCCGCTTCAACGCGGGCGGCTGATCACGATCGAAGGGCCGGAGGGCGGCGGCAAGACGACGCAGGCGGAGCGTCTGCGGCGCCACCTCGAGTCCCGCGGCGTGCCCGTCACGCTGACCCGTGAACCCGGCGGCACCTGGCTCGGGGAACGCCTGCGCGAGGTCCTCCTCCCCCGCACGGAGACTGGCGCGCCGCACGACGCCCTGACCGACGCGCTCCTGTTCAACGCGGCGCGCCGGCAGCTCGTAACCGAGGTCATCCGGCCCGCGCTGGCCGACGGTCGGACCGTCGTATGCGCCCGGTTCTCGGACTCGACCATGGCCTACCAGGGGTTCGGTGCCGGGGTTCCCGTCGAGCAGCTGCGCGGCATGGAGGTGCTGGCCACGGACGGTCTGCGCCCGGACCTGACCATCCTGCTGGACCTGCCGGTCGAGTCGGGGCTCGCGCGGAAGGCGCCCGGCGACATGACCCGGTTCGAGGCTGAATTCGATCTGGAGTTCCACGAGCGCGTCCGGGCGGGGTTCCGGGCCCTCGCGCGCGACGAGCCCGACCGCTTCGTCATCGTGGATGCGGAGGCCGACATGGAGGCCGTGGCATCGATCATCGCGTCGGCGGTCGATCTTCTTCATCGCGCAAGTGAACCGGAATGCCTGCTCCTGCGCACACCACCCATGAGCGACACTCCGACGCCACTCCGGCTCCGTGTCGCGACCGTCACCGATGACGCGGATCGGTCGGTCCTCATCCGGGTTTCGAACGGGGAACTGAACGCTCTCGACGAGCTGTACGAGCGATACAAGACGATGGCCTACTCGATCGCCTATCGAATCACGAATGACGCGACCCTGGCCGAAGACGTCGTCCAGGACGCGTTCCTTGGCGCGTGGCGCAATGCCGAGCGCTACATCGAAGGTCGCGGCAGCGTGAAGACCTGGCTGCTTTCCATCGTCCACCACCGCGCCATCGATGCGGTCCGGCGCCGCCGACCCACCACTGAGTTGCCCGAATTCGAGGCCGTGCCGCCGCCCGCGCTCCGGGCGCCCGATGTCTGGAGCGAGGTGGCCGCCAGCCTTGACGCGGTCGAAGTGCGCGCCGCCCTCGGCGCGCTGTCCGGCGTCCAGCGCGAAGCGATCGAACTCGCCTATTTCAGTGGTCTCACCCAGCAGGAGATCGCGGAACGAACCGGGACGCCGCTCGGGACGGTCAAGAGCCGGATGCGCCTCGGGCTGCTGGCCATGCGAAACGTGATGACCATGAACGAGGGAACGTCGATGAGCGGCCAGGAGGCCGAACCCCGATGACCGATCAGACGCCGCCGCTGATCTGCGACGCGATCCGGGACCTGGCAGCCCCGTTCGTGCTCGGGGCCCTTGCCGACGGCGAGGCCGAGGCCGTGCGCGCCCATATCGCCAGCTGCCCGGAGCTCCACGCAGAACTGGTCGACCTCGCCAGCGTCCTGCCGATCCTGGCAGCGAGTGCGCCGGTCGTTGAGCCGCCCGCGGGATTGAGGGCACGCCTGCTGGCCGCGGCAGCGGCCGATCTGGCTCATGCGCCGATCGTGCCAGCGGCGCCGATCGCCTTCCCATCGGCGTCCGAACGCGAGGAGCGGCGAGCACGACGGTCCTCCTCGCCTGGCACGTGGCTCCTGCGCATCGCGGCGGTCCTCGCCATCGGGCTGCTAGGGGGCTGGAACGTCCTCCTCCAGGGCCAGCTCGGCGAAGCTCGAACCTACGAACAGAGTGTCGCGTCCGTCCTCGCCACGGCCAGTCAGCGTGGGGCCCTGACCGCGATCCTGCGGCCATCGGAGGGGCACGGCGCGGGCCTCGCCGCGGTGGCAGCCGATGGTTCGGTCGCTCTGGCCATGCGCGACCTGACGCCGACGGCCGGCAGCACGGTCTACGAAGCCTGGGTCATTGCCGGTGACGGCGTTGCCCGTCCCCTGGGTAGTTTCACGGTGGGCTCGAACGGGACGGCGTACTTCGAAGCGAAGGGATCGCCCGTCGAAGCGAGCCTGATCCTCGCGGTCACCAGGGAGCCACGGGCAGGCGCGCAGACGCCGACCTTGCCGCTCGTCTCGAGCGGGACCGCCACCACGGAGG
>JACCVB010000269.1 GCA_013698385.1 Chloroflexota bacterium | reverse complement strand
GGGTAGGTCGGGCGCGCACTTGACCCGTCGAGCACCCGGCCCTCGAAGCGAGCCTTCGCGTGGCGGTAGTAGGCGCGGTAGTCATCCAGGCGATGGGGGTGTTCGATCCCGTCGCCGGTAACGACGTAAACAGTCTCCGGCGGGACACCCTGGAGGCGTTCCAGCAGGTCTGCGTACACGCACATCTGGAGGATCGCCGAGGCCTTCACGCCCCGGGCCAGCTTGGTATCGGCGATGTCGTAGCTGAACGAACCGAAGGCGGGGCTTGGCCGATCCGTCCGATAGAGAAAGTCGGCGTGCCCTCGCCAGCGGCCGTCGAAGAAGGTCGCCTGGAAGATGACGTCCGCCCCGGTCTGCATCGCCTCCAGGGTCAGCGCCTCGGCCGCCCGCAACTGGTCGGGTGTCTTGAGTTCCCTGGTGTCGATCTCGACGATGCTCCGGCCCAGGTCGCGCAGGCGCTGGAGGTGGGCGGCCTCGTGGGCGTCGCCCCGGTCCTGCATCAGCTGGACGGTCGGGTCCTCGCGTCGAGGTGGGCGCTCCCAGCGACCCTCCACCCGCCCGAGTTCGAGCGTGGACAGATGGTCGCAGGCGAGGAAGCCGACGAGGTCGGTGGCACTGACGATGATCGTGCCGTCGGGGGCGAGTTGCACTGGCCCACGATATCCCGAGGCGCTGACAGGTTGCCTGTCACGTCAGGCCGGCGGTTGGTCAGTTCTGTGGCGCGTCAACCCGCAGATGGGGCAGAAGGCCACGCCGCGCGCGGGATCTAGCTCGAGGTAGCTCGTGCAGCCGTTGGTCTGGCAATACGGCCGGTTGACCGAGGAGGCGGTGCTGGATCGGCGCCGCATCCGGCGCATGGAGCTTGATCGACCGGCAAAGGTCGTGGTAGCGGTGCGAGTCATCATTCGAATAGATCCGTGATCTTTCTGGCGCGCCGACCGGCGTGATGGGCCGTCGGCTGCGCTGTTGATAGTCCGCTCAGGACAGCCCGTGACGGGGGCCGGAACGGTGATGGTGGTCCGCAGCGGTCGTGGGAGCGTCCACTTCAAGGCGCTCGACCCGACCGTCAAGATGGACCGGAGATGCGGGCATCCTGAGGCACGACCGCGCATCCGTCAACCACCCACTCTCGCGGCGACCACGATCTGGATGATCTCCTCGCCATAGCGATCCAGTTTCGTGGGGCCGACGCCGGGTACGCGGCGGAGCTCGGGGATGGACGTTGGGCGGCGAGACGCGATCGCCTCGAGGGTCGAATCATGGAACACGATGAACGGCGCGACCTTGTCCGTCCGCGCTCGCTCCGTCCGCCATGAGCGGAGGGCCACGGACAGGGGCGAGCGATCGTCTGGAGATCCGGCCACGGGTCGAGGGCGCGCCGCGGCGGTGCCCGCGGCCCGGACCGACGCCCGGGGCACCGCCGGCACCAGCCCGTCCAGGAACGGCGAACGCGTTCGACGGCCCTCCCGCCCGGCCGCGCCATTTCGACGGCGCGCCCAGGAGATCCACAGGTAGCGCTGGGCCCGGGTGATGCCGACATACAGGAGCCGCCGCTCCTCCGCCCGCTCGTCGGGTTCGATTGCCTGGCGGATGGGCAGGACCCCGTCCTCAAGCCCGGGCAGGAAGACCGCATCCCATTCGAGGCCCTTGGCCCGGTGGTAGGTGAGCAGGCTGACGCCGCTCGCCGCGCCACCCGCTTCCGCCTCGGTCCGCCGCGCGACCTCAGCCAGGAACGCCCACAGGTCAGCCTCGGGATCGGCTTGGACGAGGTCTTCGGCGAGCTGGAGCAGGGCGACCACCGCCCCGTGACGCTCGCGCGGCGCGTCCCCGTCGGGCACGACCTCACGTCGCACGCCGAGCTCCCGCTCGAAGGCGATGGCCAGTCGAGCCGGCACGTCCGGGGCCGGTGGGGCGGCCGTCGATGCCAGCGTCTCGGCGACCCGGATGGCCCGCCGGATCTCCGGCCGCGCGAAGACCGTTCGCCGCGAACCTGGAACGGGATACCGGCACCGGTCAGGACCGTCTCGATCGCCGGCAGCTGCGCGTTCGTCCGGACCAGGATCGCCATGTTCGCTTGATCCACGCCACGGGCTGCGAGCAGCCGGATGGCAGTGACCATCGCGGCGCTCTCCGCCTGGTCCGTGTCGAAGCCCGCGATGGACGGTGCCGGAC
>JACCVB010000242.1 GCA_013698385.1 Chloroflexota bacterium | reverse complement strand
CTGCGCTGGCGCAACCTGTTCGCCCTCGGGCTCGTGGGCGGACTCGTCCCGTCGGCGTCGGCCATCCTCATCCTGGTCGGATCGATCGCCGCCGGCCGCCCGGCCTACGGTATGGTCCTGACCGTGGCATTCGGTGTGGGCATGGCGATCGTCCTGGTGGGTGTCGGGGTCCTGCTCGTTCGGGCCCGCGGACTCATCGATCGCTGGCCGAGGACGAGCCGGCTCAGCGCCCTGGCCGCACAGATGCCGCTCGTGACGGCGGTCATCTTCGTCGTCGCCGGCACGATCGTGACCGTCCAGTCCGGACTTCAGCTTCGATGAGCCGAGTGGTCAGCCAGGCGCCCGCGGATCGTGCGCGCGCCGGGCGCCTCAGGGGACTCGGTCGACTCGGTCGACTGCGTCGGCTGTGGTACCCGCTCGCAGCCATCGTCGTGGTCATCGTCGGGTTCTTCCTGTTCGGGCCACCTTCCTCGCCCAGCACGGCCTCGCAGCTCGCGCGGATGGCACCGGCGTTCGCTCCGGCGAGCGGGCCCGTGACCGCGCCGGCCGGCGCGAGCCTGACCGAGCAGGAGATCGCCAAGCAGTACGAGGCAGCCCGCCAGAACCCCGAGTCGGTCACCGCCTACGTCCAGCTCGGAAATGCGTATGTCCAGCACGTCCGCCAAACCGGCGACCCGACCGATTACGGGCGGGCGGAAGCCGCGTTCGATGCGGCGCTCCGGCGTTCCCCCGATAGCGTGGATGCGATCGTCGGAAAGGGCGTGCTGTCGCTTGCCCGTCACGAATTCGCCCAGGCCCGCGAACTCGGGGCTCGCGCCGTCTCGCTCGCCCCCACGCGGTCGCGCGTCTACGGTGTCTTGCTCGACGCGAATACGGAGCTGGGCCGCTACGAGGAGGCGCTCGCGAGCGCACAGCAGATGATCGACCTGCGGCCGGACTTCGCGTCCTACAGCCGTGTCTCCTACCAGCGCGAACTGCACGGCCAGATGGACGGTGCGATCAGCTCCATGCAGCAGGCGTTCGAATCGTCCGTCGGGTCCGAGCCGGAGGCCCGCGAGTATCTCCGGGTCCTGCTCGGCGACCTGTCGCTTCGAACGGGCGACCTCAAGGCCGCCGGAGCGACCTATGAGGCATCGCTTGCGGTCCTCCCGAACTACGTCTGGGCGGAGGCGGGACTGGCTCGTGTCCGAGCCGCTGAGGGTCGAACGGACGAGTCCATCGCGCTCTGGAAGAAGATCGTCGACCAGTTGCCGCTCCCCGAGTTCGTCGTCGCTTCGGGCGAGACGAAGGAGGCCGTCGGCCTGTTGGACGACGCGCGCAAGGACTACGCCCTGGCGGAGGCCATCCAGCAGCTTTTCGCTGAGAACGGGGTGAACGTGGACCTGGATCTCGCGCTGTTCCGGGCGGACCACGGATCAGACCCGAAGGCGGCCGTCGATCTCGCGCGCAAGGCGTACGCCCAACAGCCCAACGTGAAGGCGGCGGACGCACTCGGCTGGGCGCTCCATGCGGCCGGCTCATTCGACGAGGCCCGCAAGTACGCGGATGAGGCACTCCGCCTCGGGACGCCGTACGGGCAGTTCCTGTACCACGCCGGGATCATCGCAAAGAGCCAGGGGGACACGGCCGCCGCGAAGATGTACCTCACGCGGGCGCTGGAGCTGGACCCGTACTTCTCGCCGCTCTTCGCGCCGCGGGCGAGGCAGGCGCTGACCGAACTCGGAGGCTGAATGGGGCGGGTGAGCGTCGGCTGCCGGCCGGCGCGAGCACCCGGCCTACGGTGACGGGCTAGGTGCCGTGACCACGATCGGCGTCGGCGCCGGTGCCTCGGTCGCACCTTCCTCCTCGGACTGCGCGGGATCGCAGTCGCGCGGCTTCGCCTCGGGGTTGGCCTCGGCCTCGTCGGCCGGCTCGGGCTCGCCGACCGGCGCGGCCACGATCTGCAGCTTCTCAGGGGTGCCGCTCGGTCCCTCGCTCGTCTGGAGGATCAGGTTGCGCTGCCCGAGATCGAGCTGGGCCACGACACCGTAGTCGAGCACGTGGCGGATCACCTGGGTGATCTTGTAGCGATAGAGCAGCGAGTCCGAGGTGTAGACGTTCACTTCTTCGCCGAGCAGGCCGCGGCCGTCGTCCTGCATCGAAGCCTCGAGCAGCGGTAGGAACATGCCCTTCTGAGCGTGGGCCGTGAGGTAGGTCACGCCCGGCTCATCCGGCTGACCGAACCGCGTGATGTACAGCGCGACATCGCAGTACGGGTAGTTGGGCGGCGGCAGCAGGTCGCCCGAGACGATCGGCAGGTCGATCTTGCGCGAGGGGACCGCGACCCGGCTGGCATATGCCTGCGGGACCAGGACGCGGCCGGTGGGGAGCGGCACCCGGGATGCGGCGACAGTGGGCTCGCCCGACGGGGTCCCTGCGGTTGCGGCGGACTCGCCCGGGGCTGCG
>JACCVB010000240.1 GCA_013698385.1 Chloroflexota bacterium | reverse complement strand
GCGACCCGGACGAGCGAGATTTCGACGAGGTGTGGATCTTCGAGAACCCCGACGGCGTGACGACCGAACGCTGGTTCCACACGTTCGGCTGCCGCCGCTGGCTGACCGTCCGGCGCGACGCGAGCGTGGACCGGGTCCTCGAGGTGTTGCCCTGACCGGGCTTGCCCATCGGTCGTTCGAGATGGTCCTGCGCAACCGCGTGCGGTTCGGGGTCGGGGCGATCGAGGCGTTGCCGGAGCTCGTGCGATCGGTCGGATGCGGTCGGGCGTTCGTCGTGACCGACCCCGGCGTGGCCGCCTCCGGCGTGATCGATCGCGTGCGCGGCGTGCTGGCCGGTGCCGGCATCCCGGTCGAGGTGTACGCACAGGTGGAGCCGAACCCCGGGACCACGTCCGTCTTGCGTGGCAGTGCCGCCCTGACCGGCTTCGGGCTCGAGTCGACGGCGATCGTCCCGGTCGGAGGCGGCTCGTCCATGGATTCGGCCAAGATCATCTCGCTCCATGCCGCGAACGGCGGGGATGTGCTGGCGCTCGGCTGGGATCGCCCGGAGCTGGTAGCGGGCGGGCCGGTCATCGCGGTGCCCACGACGGCCGGCACTGGTGCGGAGACCAACACGTTCGGGGTCATCACGGACGAGTCGGCGGGTCGAAAGGGGTATGTCGGCCATCCATCGCTGCTGCCGGTCTGGACGATCCTCGACCCGGCACTGACCGTTGGCCTGCCGCGGGCCGCGACCGCCGCGACCGGGGTGGATGCGCTGACCCACTCGCTCGAATCGCTCCTGTCGGCGAACCCCAACCCCTTTGCCGAGGGGATGTCGCTCCAGGTCATCCGCGCGGTGGGGGAGTGGCTGCCCCGGGCGGTGGCGGACGGATCCGACCTGGAGGCGCGTTCGCAGATGCTCCTGGCCTCGCACCTTGCGGGGGTCGGGCAGGCGAGCGGGACGGGGGTCGGGCTCGTGCATGCGCTGGGTCACTCCATCGGCACACGGGGACGGCTTGCGCACGGCCTGGCCCTGGCGGTCGTGTTGCCGGAGGTGCTCGCCTTCTACGCGGACGAGCCCGGCTTGCGCGACCGGGAGCTGGCCCTCGCCGGGGTCGCGTTGCGGGCCGCCTCGCCGACGGAGGACCCGGCGACCGGGGCGATCGCGGCCATCGGGGCGCTGCGCGGTTTGTTGGCCGGGGTCGGACAGCGGCCTTCGTTGCGCTCGCTCGGCTTCGACGATGCGTCGCTCGACGTGGTGGCCCAGGACGCGATCGACGACGCGGCGATCAACAATTCGGCCCGGTTGCCCTCGCTGGCTGAGGCTCGCTCGATCCTCGGGGCCGTGCTCGGCTGAATGGCGTCAGGCCGTGCGGGCCCGGAGCCCGCCCTAACCCTGGTCGATGAGTGGCTTGACCTCGCCGATGAAGCGCTCAAGGGTCTCAACGTCGTAGGGAGCGGGCTGCTCGGAGATGACCGTCCGGAAGCCAAGGTCCACGTACGGCCGAAGTCGGTCGGCGATCTCTTCCGGCGAACCTTCCCAGAACGTCGTGTCGTCCTCGATGTCCGCGTGCGGCGTCTTGTTGTGCTCCATCGCCGCCGCCCGCACGTGCTCCGCGTCCGACTTGTCGTCGCGGATCGTGAGCTTGACACCGAGCGTGAACTCGATCTCGTTGATGTCGCGGCCGACCGCGTCGCAGTGGCCGCGCAGCACCTCCACCTTGTGGGCCAGGAATTCGGGCGTGCCCATCGCGTTCCACAGGTCCGCGTACTTCGCCACGGAGCGCAGGGTCTTCTTCTCGCCGCTGCCGCCGATCATGATCGGCACGCGCTGCTGGATCGGCAGCGGGTGGTGGCGCAGGTCGTTGAACTCGTACCGACCGCCGGGCTCGGAGGTGATCGTCTCGCCGTCCAGGAGTTGCCGGATGGCACCGACCGACTCGTCCATCCAGTCGAGCCGTTGACCGAAGCCCGTTCCGAAGTCGATGCCGTGAGCCGTGTGCTCCGGCTCCATCCACGCCCCGCCGATGCCGAGGATGGCCCGTCCCTCGCTGATGTGATCCAGGGTCGCTGCCGTCTTGGCGACGAGACCCGGGTTTCGGAAGGTGTTCGCGCCGACGAGCAGGCCCAGTAGGATGCGCTCCGTGGCCATGGCCCAGGCGGCGAGGGTCGTCCAGCCTTCTACGATCGGCTGATACGGATCACCGAAGATCGCGTACAGGTGATCCCACGTCCAGAGGTGGCCGTAGCCGAGGCGGTCGACCCGCTTGGCAGCGTCGAGCATCTCGGGCCACTCGGCGGCTTGGCTCCAGAGCAGGATTCCGGTCTTGAGTTCGGTCACGGGTGGCTTGCCTCCGGGGGGGTTCGTGAAGCCGCCAAGTCTATGGCACACGGTCGATCGGGGCCATCGGGCGGTCTCTCGTTAGCCATGGTGCGACCATGAAGAATGGGCGTCCGAGCCACGCATGGTCCGTGGCCCGACGGCCTCGGAACGGCCCGGATCTGACCCCACGCCACCGCGGGCAGTCCGAGATCAAGCGCCTTCGACCATAGCGTGGCTCAGGAGCGCGTCTTTCATGGTCCACGCAGGATTTGGGGCGGCTGGGCCCTTCCGACATGACTTTGCAAGACCCGGTGCCACCGGCAACGTCGCCGGACACGGAGCGGCCGGTCAAGGTCGCGAGATACCGAAGGATGATCACCCTTGGCACACTCCAATCCTGTTGCGCGCGGTGGCCCGCGCTACCGCTCCTCCCCCCACCCCGATCGTGATATCGATCGGTACGGACCGATGTCGTCCCTCAGCGCTTCGGCCATGAGCCCGGCAACCGATCCGGCCTTCGAGTCTTCGCACGGGAGCCCGGTCCCGATCGATCGCGCGGCCCGTTCGATGCGCCTCCTTCCGTCGATGCACGGGATCGAACCCGCCGGCCCACGCCGGGTCCTGGTGATCGATGATGAGCCCACGGTCCGCGACGTTCTCTCCCTGTACCTCGAACGTGATGGCTATCGGGTTGACGTCGCGCCAGATGGCGAGACCGCTCGGCGACTCATCGATCACGCTCCTGATCTCGTCCTCCTGGACCTGACGGTACCGGGCATGGACGGCCTGTCGTTCTTGCGCGATGTCCGACAGGTCAGCGACGTCCCGGTGATCGTGCTGACCGCGCGGACCGACGAGATCGATCGGGTGCTCGGCCTGGAACTCGGTGCCGATGACTACGTCGGCAAGCCTTTCTCGCCCCGGGAGCTCTCGGCACGGATCCGTTGCGTGCTGC
>JACCVB010000209.1 GCA_013698385.1 Chloroflexota bacterium | reverse complement strand
CTCGCCGGCGGCGTAGGCGGGGCCAAGCTGGCCGACGGCCTGGCCCAGCTCGAGGCGGTCGATCTCACGGTGGTGGTCAACACGGGCGACGACCTGGAGCTCCACGGGCTGAGTATCTGGCCGGACCTCGACACCGTCGCCTACACGCTCGCGGGCCTGGACGACGAGGTCCGCGGCTGGGGCTTGCGCGATGAGTCATGGACGGTCATGGATCGACTGGCGGAGTTGGGTGATCCGCCGTGGTTTCGGCTTGGAGATCGCGATCTCGCCACGCACCTGTGGCGGACGGATCGGCTGCGGGCCGGCACCCGCCCGACCGAGGTGGCGTTGGCACTGGCCGAAGCGATGGGGATCGGCTCGCGGATCCTGCCGATGGCGGACGAGCCCGTCCGGACGGAGGTGCGGACCGATGACGGCTGGCTCGAGTTCCAGGAGTATTTCGTGCACCGGCACCAGGTTCCCGAGGTCCATGAAGTCCGCTTTCGCGGGATCGACGCCGCCCGACCGACGCCCGAGGTCCTGGCCGCGCTCGACGGGGCGGAGATCATCGTGATCGCGCCATCGAACCCGATCGTGTCCGTCGGGCCGATCCTCGCCCTGCCGGGGATGGTCGAGGCCCTCGCGGCGGCGCGCGCCCGCGGCGTGCCGGTCGTGGCCGTCAGCGGGATCATCGGCGGAAAGGCGTTGAAGGGGCCGGCGGACCGGATGCTCACCTCGCTCGGCCGCGAGTCGAGTGCGCTGGGCGTCGCCACGGGCTATCGCGGACTCATCGATGCGCTCCTGATCGACTCGGTGGATGCGGACGGAGCGGGAGCCATCGCGGCCCTTGGGATCCGGCCGGTCGTCACGGACACGATCATGGGCGACGATGCCGGCCGGGCCCGGGTCGCTGCCGAGGTCATCGCGGCGGCCGAGGTCGTGCGATGAGTGACGACCTTGCCGCGCCCCGGCGGATCGTCGCGATCGTGCCGGTCGGCGAACTCGAGGGTGCCAAGACCCGACTTGGCGGGACCCTGGATGCCGAGGAACGCCTGGACCTGGCCGAGACGCTCCTGCGGCGGACGCTGGAGGCGACGCTGGCGAGCCCGGATCTCGCCGAAACCCTGGTCATCAGCCCGGATCGCCGCGCCCTGGCCCTCGCGACGTCCGTGGGGGCGCGTACCCTCCGCCAACGGACCCGCGGCCTCAACGCCGGTCTGCGCGAGGCGCGTGCCGACGCGATCGCGGGCGGGGCCGACGCCATCGTCATCATCCCGATCGACCTGCCCCGGATCGATGTCGATGCGATCCATGCGATCGTCGCGCCGCTGACAGGCTCCCCCGTCGTGGTCGTCGCGATCGATCGACACGGACTCGGCACGAACGCCCTGGGCTTGCGCCCGCCTGACGTCATCGATGTCGCGTTCGGAGGGAACAGTCGACGGCGTCATCGTGATCTGGCCCTGGCGGCGAACGCTCGCCACGTCGAGCTGGACGGCCCGCTGGCCCTCGACGTCGACACCCCGGACGACCTGGTCATCGCGGAACAGGCCCTGGCCGGGCTGACCGATGGGCGCTGATCCGGCCGGACCTCACTCGGCGGTGTCCCTCCAGGTCGCGCCATTGGACGGTTTGGGCGAGATCGTCCCAGGTGACGACGTGCCGACCCTCGTGGCCGAGGCGCTCGCGGCGGCAGTCGACCTGCTCCCGCTCCGGCTCGACGACGTCCTGGTCGTGACCCAGAAGATCGTCTCCAAGGCAGAAGGTGCCCTGGTCGACCTGACCACGATCGAGCCACGCGCCGAGGCGCTCGAATTCGCCCGTCGCCATGATCGTGATGCGCGGCAGGTGGAGGTGGTGCTGCGTGAGGCGCGCCGCGTCGTGCGCATGGCCAACGGCGTGATCATCACGGAGACTCGCCACGGCTTCGTGTGTGCCAACGGTGGGATCGATGCCTCCAACGTGGGTCCCGCGTCAGGCTCCGTGGTCACGCTGCTCCCGGAGGATCCCGACGCCTCCGCGGACCGGATCCGGGCGGCCATCGAGGAGCGACTGGGTCACGACCTGCCGGTCATCGTGTCCGATAGCTTCGGACGCCCGTGGCGCTACGGCATCGTGGACGTGGCGATCGGCGTTTCTGGCTTGATGCCGCTGGAAGACCTGCGCGGCGTCCCCGACGCCGATGGCCGGGTCATGCGCTCCACCGTCCGGGCCGTGGCGGACGAGCTCGCCTCAGCGGCGGAACTGGTCCTTGGCAAGACCGCCCGCCGGCCGCTGGCGCTCATCCGTGGCGCCACATTCCAGCGCGGGCCCGGTCGGGTCCGGGACTCGCTGATCCCGCCCGAGATGGACCTGTTCCGCTAGCGGCGGTTGCGCACGCAACGGGATATCCGCGTACCCTCCGCTCGATGAAGGTCGGACTCCAGATCAACCGATTCACCTGGCCAGGCGGCCCGGAGGCGATCGGGCCCACGCTGGCCCGGATCGTGCGAGACGCGGACGACATCGGCTTCGACTCGATCTGGGTGATGGACCATTTCTTCCAGATCCGCGGGATCGGCCCAGCCGACGAGCCGATGCTGGAGGGCTGGACGACCCTCGGGTTCATGGCGGCCCACTCGAGTCGTGCGGGGCTGGGCCTGATGGTCGGTGGCGTCCACTACCGCCAGCCAGGCCTCTGGGTCAAGGCCGCGACGACCTTGGACGTGCTGTCCGGTGGTCGGGCGTGGCTCGGGATCGGGGCCGCCTGGAACGAACAGGAGTCGCGCGGGCTCGGGTTCCGGTTCCCGCCCCTCGGAGAGCGGTTCGAGATGCTCGAGGAGACGCTCGCCATCGCCCACGGGATGTGGTCCGGGGAACACGGCAGCGAGGAGGCGTTCGAGGGCCGCCAGTTCCAGGCCGAGCGGTTGCTCAACTCCCCGCAGTCGCTGTCACGTCCCCGGGTCCCGATCCTCATCGGCGGCGGAGGTGAGAAGAAGACCCTGCGGCTCGTGGCCCGCTATGCCGATGCCTGCAACGTGTTCGGGACCCCGGAGGCGATCGCCCACAAGTACGGGATCCTGGCCGAGCATTGCGCGGCCATCGGTCGCGACCCGGACGAGATCGAGCGCTCGACGCTCCAGCAGGTGGCGCTCGGGAACGGGTCGGCCGGGACCAGCACGCCGACCCAGTTGATCGACCGATTCGGGGATCTCGCCGACGCGGGTGCCCAGCACGTCATCTTCGGGGTGCGTGACGTGGCCGACCCGGCGATCCTGGAACGGTTCGGCCGCGAGGTCCTGCCGGCCCTCCGCGATCTGTGACGATCCTGGTTGGCCAGGGATACTACCCAGGGGTATAGAGAACGTGGTACGATCGAAGCCATGAGAGACGACAAGAACGGCGCAGCCCCGGCCTTCGGCGGCTTGGCGATCGACTTTTCCGGCGACACTGGGGCTACGACGGCGGTCGCGACGGCCACGGGTGGCCCATCAACGGCGACGACGGGCGCCGGCCGAGTCGAAACGAAGCTCGTGGTCGTCGGATCCGGACCGGCCGGACTGACGGCGGCGATCTACGCCGCTCGCTCCAACCTCGAGCCGATCGTGCTGGCCGGATCCGCGCCTGGCGGCCAGTTGATGCTGACCAGCGACGTCGAGAATTTCCCAGGCTTCGCCGATGGCATCCAGGGCCCGGATCTGATGGCCGCCATGCGCGTCCAGGCGGAGCGCTTCGGGTCGCAGCTCATCGACGTCGACATCGAGCGGGTGGACTTCTCGTCGCGCCCCTTCCGCATCTGGGCGCGCGGGACCGAGTACCGAGCCCAATCGGTCATCGTCGCCACGGGCGCCTCCGCCCTATGGCTGGGATTGGACAGCGAGACCCGCCTGCGCGGCCGGGGCGTGTCCGCGTGCGCCACCTGCGACGGGTTCTTCTTCCGGGATCGCGAGATCGCGGTCGTCGGTGGTGGCGACACGGCCTTCGAGGAGGCGACCTACCTGACGCGGTTCGCGACGAAGGTCCACCTGCTCCACCGCCGGGACACGTTCCGGGCGAGCAAGATCATGGTGGACCGCGCGATCAAGCATCCCAAGATCGAGATCCACCCGAACCTGGCGGTCGAGGAGATCCTGGGTGACGCCAAGGTGGAGGGCGTGCGACTGCGCGACGTGAAGACCGGCGCCGAGAGTCGATTGCCGGTCGACGGCGTGTTCATCGCCATCGGCTACGAACCGAACACAGCCGCGTTCCGCGATTGGCTCGAGGTCGACGAGAAGGGCTACCTCGTCGTCCACGACGAAACCGGGTCCAAGGTGGATGGCGTGTTCATCGCGGGCGACGTGCACGATCACCGCTACCGCCAGGCCGTGACGGCCGCCGCCGACGGTTGCAAGGCGGCGATCGACGCGGAGCGCTGGCTCGAATCCCAGGGCATCGCCGAAGCCGCGACCGCCACCGCCTGGTAGATCGGGCGGCCGAGGCCGCGAGGTGCATCGGCCCGCCCCACCTCGCGGCGGCGCAGACCCCTTGGTGGTAGCGTCGGCCGGATGAGCAGGAGGACGACACGATGAGCTTCCCACGCGGCGGGACGCGAGCCGCGACGGGCGGCGCTGCGAGCGCCGGGCGCGGATCCCGCGGAGGCGGGGGAGGCGGAGGCATCCGGGGTGGCGGATTCGGCGGCCCGTTCGGTGGCGCACCCACGCCGGACTTCACGCCCGTCCCGCGCGAGCGTCGAGGCCAGACCATCCGGCGGATCGTCGCCTTCTTCCGCCCATACCGTCCCCAGGTCGCCGTCGTCCTCACCGCGATCCTGCTCACGAGTTTCATCGGCCTGGCCAATCCGTACCTGCTCAAGCTGCTAATCGACGAGGCGATCCCCCAGCGCGACTGGTTCCTGCTGAACCTGTTCGTCGGCCTGATGATCCTGCTGCCGATCGTCAATGGACTGATCGGGGTCGGTCAGTCGTACCTGAACAACGTCATCGGCCAGAACGTGATGCAGGACCTGCGCGGGGCCCTGTACAGCCACCTCCAGTCGATGCCCCTGCGCTTCTTCACGGAAACCCGCACGGGCGAGATCCAGAGTCGCTTGGCCAACGACGTGGGCGGCGTGCAGTCTGTCGTGACCGACACCGCCAGCTCGGTCACCAGCAATGTGGCCATCGCGCTCAGCACGGTCGTCGCGATGATCCTGATCGACTGGCGCCTGACCTTCCTGTCCCTCGGCATGCTGCCGTTCTTCATGTACCTGACCTTCCGGGTCGGCAAGGTCCGCCGCGATGTGAGCTCGGAGACCCAGAAGTCGCTGGCCGAGATGAGCGCCCTGACAGAGGAGACGCTCAGCGTCAGCGGCATCCTGCTGTCCAAGACGTTCGGGCAGCAACAGGCCTCGATCAACCGATTTCGCGGTCTCAACGCGCAGCTGGCCGTGCTGCAGATCCGCTCGGCCATGGTCGGACGCTGGTTCTTCATGATCATCGGCACGATCTTTTCCATCACCCCTGCCTTCGTGTACTGGCTGGCCGGCTACCTCGCCATCCAGAACGACCCGAGCGCCCCGACGATCGGTGACATCGTCGCGTTCACGACCCTCCAGTCCCGCCTGTTCTTCCCGCTTGGTCAGCTGCTCAACGTCCAGGTCGAGATCCAGGGTGCGCTGGCCCTGTTCGACCGGATCTTCGAGTATCTCGAGATGGATCCTGAGATCGTGGACGCGCCCGACGCGGTCGCCCTGGAGCCTGCCGCCATCCGTGGTCGGGTCCGATTCCACGACGTCTCGTTCCGCTACCCGACGGAGGCCGTCCCTTCGGATCGCGCGCTCGACGCCGCGGCGCAGGGACACGCCCACCTCGCCGCCGAGGACGTCGGGCCGACCGTGGCCGCAGCCGAGGTCGATGCCGTCGCCGTGGAGCGCCTGCTCGACGCGATCGACGCGCCCGGACCGACGTTGCCGCCGATCCACTTGTTGCCGACGTTCAACCTCGACAGCGTCGACTTCGAGGCCCGACCGGGTGAACTCGTCGCGCTCGTCGGTCCGTCCGGCTCGGGCAAGACGACGACGACGTACCTGATCCCGCGGCTGTACGACGTCGACGCCGGCGCGGTCGAGATCGACGGCATCGACGTCCGCCGGATCAAGCTCGAATCGCTCGGCCGGATCGTGGGCGTGGTCAGCCAGGAGACGTACCTGTTCCACGCCAGCGTGCGCGAAAACCTGGTCTACGCGAAGCCGGACGCGACCGACACCGAGCTCCACGTCGCGGCCAAGGCTGCCGCCATCCATGATCGCGTCATGGAACTGCCCGAGGGCTACGACACCATCGTCGGGGAACGTGGGTACAAGCTTTCCGGCGGCGAGAAGCAGCGCATCGCCATCGCGCGAGTCCTGCTCAAGGACCCCCGGATCCTGATCCTCGACGAGGCGACCTCTGCCCTCGATTCGGTCTCCGAGCGCCTGATCCAGGCCGCCTTCGAACGGCTGATGGAGGGCCGGACGACGATCGCCATCGCCCATCGCCTGTCGACGATCCTGCGCGCCGATCAGATCCTGGTATTCGATCGTGGCCGGATCATCGAGCGCGGCCGCCACGCCGAGCTGATCGCGCAGGGCGGCCTGTACAAGCGGCTTTACGA
>JACCVB010000194.1 GCA_013698385.1 Chloroflexota bacterium | reverse complement strand
TTCTCCACGGCCCAGGTCGTCGGTCCGAGCATGCTCTCGCTCGACGGCGCGGAGCACCGGCGCCATCGCGACCCCTTCGCGGCCGCCTTCCGCTCGTCCGAGGTGCGGGATCGGTTCACCCGCCAGGTGGAGTCGATCGCCCGGGAACTGGTCCACGACCTCGCGCCGGCCGGCACCGCGGAGATCCGCCGCGACCTCGCCGGACCGCTGGCCGTGCGGGTCGTCGCCGCCGCGCTGGACCTGCTGGACGTCCAGCCTGCGACCGTCCTCGGCTGGTACGACGAGATCGTCGCGGCGGTGGACCGCGTGTCGACGGGTGGTGAGATCGAGATACGCGGTCACGAGGCATTCGGTGCGCTCGAGGCGCACGTCGGCGCGACGATCGAGCATGGCACAGGGGTCCTGGCGGACGCGACGGCCACCCTGACCCCTGCCGAGGTGGTCTCGAACGCGGCGGTCATGATGTTCGGCGGGATCGAGACGAGTGAGGGCATGACGACCTCGTTGTTCTGGCACCTGCTGACCAACCCGGTCCAGCTGGCGGCGCTCACGGCAGATCGGTCGCTGATCGCCGATGCGATCGAGGAATCCCTGCGCCTGGAGCCGGCCGCGGGCCGGGTCGACCGCTATGCGACCGAGGGCACGCAACTGGGCGACGCCCGCGTTGAGCGGGGAGACCTCGTCATCGTGTCGCTGACGGCGGCCAATCGCGATCCCTCGGCATTCGCGGACCCGGATACGTTCGACCTGTATCGGCCGATGGCGCGCTCGCACGTCGCCTTCGCCCAGGGGCCACATGCCTGCGTCGGCCTGCACCTGGCCAGGCTCGAGACGCGCGCCGCCCTCGATGCCGCACTGGACGGCTGGCCCGAGCTGCGCATCGGCAGCGACGCGACACCACCCAGCGGTGTCATCTTCCGCAAGCCGCGGGCCCTGCCCGTCGCCTGGACTCGGCCATCTCCACCTTGACGGAGGCTCATGTGACGGACGCGCGCACGATCGTCTTCTTCCCGGAAGGTGCCTACGGGCCGACCAACAACTGCGTCGGGATCGGGCGCGTGCTGCGGGAGCGGGGCCATCGGATCGTGTTCGTGGTCGAGGAATCGTTCGCCGGGACGCTGGAGGCGCTGGGTTTCGAGGAACGGCTGATGCGCCTGGGCCCGGCGCCGGACGTGCCGGAGGTCCCGGGCCAGTTCTGGATCGACTTCATCCGCGACACCGCACCGGTCTTTCGCAAGTCGACCCTGGAGCAGCTTGGTCAGTTCATCGCGCCGACGTGGCAAGCGCTGATCGACGGTGCCAAGTACGCCGACCCGCGCCTGGCCGAGATCTTCGACGAGCTCGCGCCCGACGCGATCGTCCAGGACAACGTCATCGGCTTCCCGGCCATCGCGGCCTCAGGCCGGCCGTGGGTCCGGATCGTCTCGTGCAACCCGGCCGAACTCAAAGACCCGGCCGTCCCGCCGTTTTCCAGCGGCTATCCGGCCGGGGATCGAAGTGGCTGGGCGGCGTTCCTCGAGGAGTTGCGCCGGACGCACGCGGACATGTACTTCGATTTTGAAGCATTCTGCCGGGAGCATGGCGACGCGGGCCTGTCATACGGGCCGCTCGGGCCCGACTTCATCGCCGAGTCACCCTATCTCAACCTGTATTCCTACCCGGCGGAGGTCGACTACCCGCGCGAGCGCCCGCTCGGCCCGACGTGGCACCGACTGGACTCCACGGTCCGGGCTCCCGACGTGCCATGGGAGCTGCCGGCCCACCTGCGCGAGCGGGATGGAGCGTTGATCTACCTCTCTCTGGGGTCGCTCGGGTCGGCGGACGTGAGCCTCATGCAGCGTTTGGTGGACCTGCTGGCGACGACGGAGCACCGGGTCATCGTGTCCAAAGGTCCGCTCGCCGACGAGATCGAGCTCCACGACAATCAGACGGGGGAGGGCTTCCTGCCCCAGCCGGCCATCCTCCCCCAGGTCGACCTGGTCATCACCCACGGCGGCAATAACACGGTCACGGAGGCGCTCCACCATGGCAAACCCATGATCGTCCTGCCGCTCTTCTGGGACCAGGTCGATAACGCCCAGCGGATCGATGAGACCGGCCTCGGGCGACGCCTCTCGACCTACGGCTTTCGCGACGAGGAGCTGACCGACGCGATCGATGAACTCCTGGCAGACGAGCCTCTCGCCAGGCGTCTCGGGGCGATGTCGGCGCGGATCAGTCGCACCATGGGCACCGCCGCGGCGGCGGACCTGATCGAGCTGGTGATCGTGACCGGCCGACCGGTAACGACCTGATCGATCTCGAACGTGCGTCAGCGGACGTAACTCGCCCCGTTCACATCGATCGTCGTGCCCGTCGCGTGGCGGGCCAGCCCGGAGGCCAGGAACGCCACGACGTTCGCGACGTCCTGCGGCTGCGCTACCTCGCCTAGACCGGTGTCGCGCGCGGCGCCCTCGACTCCGACCTGCTCGGCATAGACATGGTTGAACGCGGTGTCGACATAACCCGGGGCGATCGCGAACGCCGTCACGCCCTGGCGACCGTTTTGTCGCGCGATGGTCCGCGTCAGGGCGACGACGCCGGCCTTGGCCGCGGCGTAGTGCCAGTAGTCAGGGTCCTCACCGCGGAAAGCGGCCCGGCTGGCCAGGTTGATGACGATTCCCCCATCGGGCTGGCCCGCGAAGGTCGCAACCGCGGCGCGGCAAAGGATGGCCGGCGCCAACAGGTTGACGGCCAGGGATCGTTGCCATACGCGGAGCCAGTCGTCGAGTGGGTCGGACAACCTGGCCTCGGGGTAGATCCCGGCGTTGTTGACCAGGACATCGATCCGACCGTGGATGGCGAGGGCGTCGCGCCAGAGCGCGTCGACCGCATGTCCGCTGCCGAGGTCTGCAACGATCACGCGCGCCGGATCTCCGATCTCATCGGCGAGCGCCCGGAGGGGCGGCACCGAAACATCGTTCAGGACCACCGCGCCACCGGCCTGGACGATCGTGCGGGCCGTGGCGGAGCCGATACCGCCCGCGGCGCCCGTGATCAGCACGACGCGATCTCGAAGATCGATCACGTTCCACCTCGATCCGTTCATGGGGACGCGGCCGGTCCGCTCACCTGGCATGTGACACCGCTCGCATGTGAGCTGCACCGGGCTGTAGCATGATATGCGTCCGTTCTCGGCGCGTCGTCGCGGACCGCTGGTCGTACCGGAGTTCGGTCGTCGGAGAGCATCCGTTCAAGTGGGGGAGTGACCCCGGTGCGGGTCGGAGGAGGAGTCATGAGGCACAAGCCGTTGCGACGTGGTTTCGCACTGGTCGCCGTCATCGCCCTGGTCGGAGGCTGCGGCACCGCCGGTTCGTCTGCGTCCAGCGGGCCATCGTCGGCCAGCGCTCCGGCCAGCGCGGGCGGGTCGTCCAGCCTTGGCGGCACCATCAAGATCGGCGGCGGTTTCGCGCTGACCGGGGCTGAATCGGCGCTCGACCTGCCCGCGGCCAATGGAGCCAAGCTAGCCGTGAAGGAGATCAACGCCGCGGGCGGGATCGGCGGGGCCCAGATCGACTTCATCATCCACGACAGCAAGTACGACATGACGGTGACCGCCCAGACCGCCAAGCAGTTCGTCGAGCAGGACAAGGTATCGCTGTTCATCGGCTACACCGACAGCGACTCAGTCCTCGCCGCGGGCCCCACCTTCCAGGCGGCCAATATCCCGTTCATCACGGTCGGCGCCACCTCGCCTAAGCTCCCGAGCCAGATCGGCGACCAGCTGTTTCTGGCCGCCTTCGGTGACAACGTCCAGGCCGCCGTCGGCGCGGAGTACGCCGCCAAGAAGTTCGGCAAGAACGCATACTTCCTGGTGGACAAGGGCATCGAGTACACGACGCTCCTGGGCCGCTACTTCAAGGCGCGCTTCACGGAGCTCGGAGGGACCATCGCCCTCGAGGACTCGTACGAGGATCAGGCGACCGACTTCTCGGCCCAGATCGCGAAGGTCAAGACCCTGACCCCCAAGCCCGATTTCTACTATGTCGCGGCGATGCCGTACAACATCGGTCCCGTCGTCAAGCAGTTCCGAGACGCCGGCATCACCGGCCCGATCGTCGGTGGTGACGGCTACGACACGCCGGACCTCATCAAGGTGGCGGGTGCTGCGTCCGAGAATGTCTTCTTCACGACCCACGCGCTCATCGATTCCACGGGCGGGACCGACGGGATCAAGAAGTTCATCGCCGCCTACAAAGCGGAGTACGGCAACGACCCGGAGAACGCGTTCGCCGCGCTGGGTTATGACACCGTCTACCTCCTTGCCGACGCCGTGAAGCGGGCGGGCGGTACCGACGCAGCGGCGGTCAAGAGCGCCATCGAGGGCACGACGGACTTCGCCGGCATCACCGGAAAGATCACCTTCAGCGCGGACGCCCACGTCCCGCAGAAGGGCGTCACCGTCATCGAGGTGTCGGGTGGCAAGTTCACGCTTGCGGGCGAAGTCGTTCCCGAAAAAGTTCCCGACCCGAATACCTAGGCCCCTCGTCGGACGAGGCACGCAGATGACACCGGATGAGGTCGTCGCGCAGGCGCAGGAGCGCGGACTTCAGCTTGTCCGCTTCCTTTACTGTGACAACGGCGGGATCATCCGCGGCAAGAGCACGCACGTTGGGCAGCTCAGGCGCCGCATCGAGGGCGGCATCGGCCTCGTGAAGGGCATGCAGTCATTCGCGAGCCTCGACTTCTTGGCGCCCGATGCCACGTATGGCCCGGTCGGCGAGATCCGCCTGGTGCCCGATCTCGATACGTTCGTCGTCTTGCCCTACGCCCCGCGGAGCGGGCAGATGATGGCGAACATGGTCGAGCTTGACCACTCGCCCTGGGCGCTGGATCCGCGCGGCTTTCTCCAGCGGATGGTCGCGCTCGCCCGCCAGCGCGGTCTGCGGTTCGACGCGTCGTTCGAGAACGAGTTCTACCTGGCCCGCAGGACGGACGCCGGCTATCAGCCCGTGGATCAGAGCCTGTGCTTTAGCGGCATCGGCATGGAATCGACCGAAGACGTGATCCAGGCCATCATCTCGGCCCTTGGGGACCAGGGGTTGACGGTCGAGCTCTCCCATCCGGAACTCGGTCACGGCCAGCAGGAGCTCTCGATCCGACATGCGGACGCGCTGCGGGCCGCCGACGACCAGATCACGTACCGGCAGACTGTGCGCGCCGTAGCCGCGCGGCATGGGCTGGTGGCCTCCCTCGCGCCGAAGCCGTTCGCAGACCAGGCCGGCAGCGGGGCGCACCTGCACTGGAGCATCTGGGATGTCGATCACCGGCGCAATCGGCTGGCGGATGGCGCCTCGCCCGACGGCCTGACCCCATTGGCGCGGAACGCGATCGCAGGGGTCCTGCAGCACTTGCCGGCGCTTCTCGCGCTCACGACCCCGAGCGTCAACTCGTTCCGGCGCCTGCAGCCGCATTACTGGAGTTCCGCCTACACCGCCTGGGGCATCGAGAACCGCGAGGCCGCCGTCCGTGTCCCGAGCCGGTACTGGGACGACGAAGAGGGCTCGACCAACCTCGAGCTGAAGGCGAGCGACGCCAGCGCCAACCCATATATCTCACTGAGTGGGGTCATCGCGGCGGCGCTGGACGGCATCGAACGCGAGCTCGATCCGGGCGATCCGGTCGATCAGGATCCCGGCACCATGAGCGACGCCGAGCGGCAGCGGCGAGGCATCCGTCGCTTCCCGACGAGCGCGCTCGAAGCGCTCGACGAGCTCGAACGCGACGAGGTGCTGTTGGCGGCGATGGGCCGCCCTCTGGCCGATGAGTACATGAAGGTGCGTCGCGCAGAGGCGACCGCCTATGGCGCGCAGGACGATGCGTTCGAACTCGAAAACCACTTCTTCAAGTACTGAGAGCGGCGCACACGATGCCGCTGGATCTGGCGCACATCCCGATCGTCGACGGCCACTGCCATTCGCTCCTGCGCCAGCAGCCGCTCGGCGAGGACGGGTTCCGGCTTCACCTCACCGAGTCCTATCACCCGGCGATGGCCGAGCACGTCCCGCACTCGCTCTTGTACCGCTGGACGCTGCGAGAGCTGGCGGAGTTGTTCGGCTGCGATCCGACGCCCGACGCGATCCACGCGGCGCGCCGGGAGCGAGGTCTCGAGTGGATCACCCGAACGGTGGTCGAGCGGGGGAACTTCAGGACCTGGCTCATCGACACGGGCTTCGATACCGGCTCGACCCTCTCGCTCGACGATCTCCGTCGAATCGCGCCGTGTCGGATCGAGGAGGTCGTGCGACTCGAGCCGCTGATCGAGCGGCTGATCCTCGAGGCCGATGGGTTCGACGGATTCCTGGACGCCTATCGGGCGTCGCTCGCGAACCTCCGATCACGCGGGATCGTCGGGTTGAAGTCGATCATCGCCTATCGCAGCGGACTGGCGATCGAGCCGGTGGGCCGGGACGCGGCCGGGCGCGCGTTCTCCAGCGTCCACGATGACGCGAAGCGCCGGGGTACGCTGCGAATCGGATCCAAGCCACTCCTGGACCACCTCATCGTCCTCGCGGTCGAGGAGTCGGCCCGCCAGGGCGTGCCGATCCAGTTCCACACCGGGCTCGGCGATCCCGACCTGGACCTCACGATGGTCGATCCGGCCGCCCTGCGGATCATCTTCGCCGACCGCTTCCGAGCCGCGCCGATCGTCCTCCTCCACACCGGCTATCCGTACGTTCGCTCGCTCGCCTACCTGGCGGCGATGTTCCCGAACGTCTATGCAGATATGGGTGAGGCGATCCTGTTCGCGGCCGGGGAAGCCACCGAGATCACCCGCGAACTCGTCGGGCTTGCCCCGGCGAGCAAGATCCTGTTCAGCACCGACGCCTCGCTCGTGCCCGAGCTGTACTGGGTGGGCGCCAGGTTGGGCCGGCGCGCGCTGGCGCGCGTGCTCGACGAGCACATCGCGGAGGGGGCGCTCGACGAGCGGACGGCCCTGGATTGGGCGGAGATGATCCTGTGGCGGAACTCGGAGCGTGTCTACGGGCTCTGATCCGCCGTTCGGTCCCGCCGCAGGAAGAGCCGGTCCAGCGGGATCTCACGCTCGCCCAGGAGACCTCCCCGTCGGACGGTGATGACGACGAGGAACATCGCCGCCAGGACGATCGAGCTCAGCCCGTAGAGGAGGGTCGCGTCCTCGACCCGCCGGAGCGCCTCGCCAAGCGCCACGATCGCGACGGCACCCACGATCGAACCACTGACCGATCCCATGCCGCCGACGACGAGCATGGTGATGACCCGGAAGGTCAGATCGAAGTAGAAGACCGTCGGCGAGAACGAGGTGATGAAGTGGGCGTAGAGCGAGCCGGCCACGCCCGCGAAGAATGCCCCGACCACGAATGCGAGGAGGCGCGGTTCCATCACCCGGATCCCGATGGCCTGTGCGGCGACCCGATCCTCGCGCTGGGCGAGCATCTCCCGGCCGTACGTGGAGCGCTTGATCCGCCAGACCACGTACACGACGACCAGCGCCCAGAGCCCGGCCCACCAGAGGTTCGTGTATTGAGTAACGTTCGAGAAGGTCCGCGATCCGCGCGTGAATCCGTCCGCATTGAACAGGATCACCCGCACGATGACGAGGAACCCCAGAGTCGCCACGGCCACGAAGTGACCGGACAGGCGCATCAGCACCCGCCCGACCGGCCAGGCGATCACGCTCACGAGTCCGCCGGCGATCAATGTCGCGACCAGGAATCCGACCGGCAGCGGGCCCACCGACCAGTCCAGATGGACGCCGGCAAGCCACGATGGCAGATCCGGAAGGAAGGCCGCTTTCTCGCGCAGCGGCAGGGTCAGGATGGCGGAGGCATAGGCGCCCAGGGCCATGAACCCGATCTGGCCGAGCGAGAACACGCCGGTGAACCCGCTCGTCAGGTTCAGGGAAACGGTCAGGATGATGAAGATCAGCAGGTTGATGACCAGCCCCTGCCAGAATGCCTGACCACTCGCATCGAGCAGCGCAAAGGCCAAGGCCGAGAGACCGACCGCCATCGCCGGTCCGGCGGCCCGCCTCGCCGCCATCAGAGCGAATCGCCGCGGTCGCGCTGACCGAGGATCCCCTGCGGCCGCACGAGCAGGACGAGGATGAGGAAGAGGAACACGATCGCGTCCCGGTAGCTTGCCAGGGCGCTGGGCAGCCATTGCTGGAGGAAGGCCCGCACCTCCGGCGACACGGAACCCGGAGGCAGGATGTCGCCGATCCCGGCAACCGCCGTCACGAACACCTCGAGTGCGCCCAGGATGTACCCACCCAGCACGGCGCCGGCGATACTCCCGAAACCGCCGATGACTGCCGCGATGAACGCCTTGAGGACCGGCGTGAACCCGATGTACGGGTTGATCTGACCGGCCTGGACGGCGAACAGCAGCCCGGCGGTCGCCGCGAGCGCCGATCCGATCGCGAAGGCGGTCGCGACCACGCGGTTCACCTTGATCCCCATCAGCTGCGCTGCCGAGAGGTCCTCGGCGGCGGCCCGCATCGACAGGCCGAGGTTTGTCCGGGTCACGAAGACGGTGAGCATGCCGAGCAGGACGATCCCCGCGACGAAGCTCACGATGTTGACCAGGGGCACGGTGATGGGGCCGACGGCGGCGACACCGCCCAGGCCGGCCGGGGCGGGGAACGCGATGAGAGTCGGCTGGCCGGCGAGGCGCGTCGTGAGCAGTGTCCCGTTCTGGAGGATCTGCCCTACGGCGAAGGACGAGAGGAGCGTCGCCACGTCCGGCGCCCCACGGATGGGCCGGTAAGCGACCCGTTCCATGAGCAGGCCGACGAGCACGGTCCCTCCGACCATCAGCGGGATCGTGAGCTCGAGCGCCAGGCCGGCGCCCAGGCCGAAGGCCGCCACGTAGGCAGCGATCATCATCAGATCGCCGTGGGCGAAGTTGATCAGCCGCAGGATCCCGAAGACCATCGCCAGCCCCACCGCCATGAGCGCGTACAGGCTGCCCGCCGCAAGCGCATTGACGACCTGCTGGACGACGTACTCGATCACGCTCGGACCTCCCCGCCACCCAGGTACGCCTGCTCGACCCTCGGATCGCGGCGGAGGACGTGGGCCGGCCCCTCGAGGGACATGCGGCCGGTCTCCATGACATACGCCCGATCGGCCACGTCCAGGGCATGATGCACGTTCTGCTCGACCAACAGGATCGTCAGACCCTGGCGCTTGAGCTCGGCGATGGTGGCGAAGATCCGCTCGACCATGAGCGGTGCGAGTCCCAGCGACGGTTCGTCGAGGAGCAGGAGGCGGGGCCGACTCATGAGGGCTCGCCCGATCGCGAGCATCTGCTGCTCGCCGCCCGATAGGGTGCCGCCGGCCTGGCCGAGCCGTTGTTCCAGGACCGGAAAGATCTCGAGGACCTCACCGAGATCCTTGGCGACCGCGCGACGGTCGGCGCGGGTGACTGCGCCCAGGCGCAGATTCTCACCGACCGTCAGGCTACCGAAGATTCGGCGGCCCTCGGGGCAGTGCGAGATGCCCATCGCGACGATGCGATCCGTCGGAGCCCGGGTGATGTCCTCGCCCTCGAACATGATCCGACCGGCGCTCGCGCGGAGCAGACCCGAGATCGATCGCAGGGTCGTCGTCTTGCCCGCCCCGTTCGATCCGATCAGGGTGATCAGCTCACCCTGCCCGACCGTCAGCGACACGTCGCGGACGGCGCGGATATTTCCGTAGCGAATCTCGACGCCGGTGAGCTCAAGCACGGTGCGCCCGCCCGAGATAGGCGGCGATGACCTCCGGGTCGTCCCGCACCGCGGCGGGATCGCCCTCGGCGATGAGGCGGCCGTGATTCAGCACCTGGATCCGGTCGCACAGGTTCATGACCAGTGGGATGTCGTGGGCCACAAGGACGACCGTGATGCCCATCTCGTCGCGGAGCCGGCGGATGAGCTGGAGGAGTTCGTGCGTTTCGATCGGATTCATGCCTGCGTTAGGCTCGTCCAGGAGCAGGATGCGCGCTCCCGTTCCCACCGCCCGGGCGATCTCCAGACGGCGCTGATCGCCGTAGGACAAGTTGCGGGCAAGCTGGTCGCGCCGATCGGCCAGTCCGAACAACGCCAGCAGCTCCAGGGCCGCGTCATTGAGCTCGCGCTCGTGGCGGCGAAATCCGGCGCTTGCGATCAGCGTGCCAGCGAGCGAGCGGCTGGTACCGCGTTGCATGGCGACCTTGACGTTGTCAAGGACCGGCAGCTCGCCGAACAGGCGGACGTTCTGGAACGTGCGGCGAATACCCAGTCGCGACACCTGCCAGGCGGGCGTGCGCGTGATATCGCGACTGTCGAAGGTCATCGAGCCGCTCGTCGGTCTGAGGAACCCGGACAGCATGTTGAACAACGTGGTCTTGCCAGCCCCGTTGGGACCGATCACGCCGTGGATCGCCAGGGGCGGAAGTCGGAGCTCGTAGTCGACCAGCGCCCGGAGACCGCGGAACGACCGCGACAGACCGCGCACGTCGAGCAGCGGGGCAGCCGCTGGGTCTGCGGCGGATCCAGTTCCTGCGTCGACATGGTCGCGGACGGGCTCCGCGGCGCCGCGCTCCATCAAGACTCGACCACCGGCTCCTCCCGTCGATCACCGGAGCGAGCGCCGACCTGGGGCGCGGGTGGTTCCGACGATCCGTGCCCATCGTACGTTCGGGCAGACGGCAACGCGGCGTTCCCGCGCAGGCGGCGTAACGCGGGTCCATGCAACATCATGGCCACCATACGGCAGTGGCGCCCACGTGGCGGGACGAGCTTTCCGCGCCGGGCTAGGATGACGACACTCCCAGACACGACATCGCCACTAAGCCCCAGGAGGCCGACGCCATGACCGACACCCTCGAACGGGTCAAGACCTACCAGCAGTTCATCGGCGGCGAATGGGTGGATTCGGCGTCCGGCGCGACGGTCGAGGTGATCAACCCGGCCGACGACCAGGTCATCGCCACGGTCCAGGCCTCTGACGCGGAGGACGTGGATCGTGCCGCGAACGCGGCCGAGGCGGCCTTCGAGTCATGGGGCAAGGCGACGCCCCAGGAGCGCAGCCTGGCGATCCTTAAACTGGCGGACGCGATCGAGGCCCGGGGTGATGAGCTCGGCCGGCTCGAGTCGAAGAATGCGGGCAAGCCGGTCGCGGCCGCGATCGATGAGATCCCGGTCATGGTCGACAACCTCCGGTTCTTCGCGGGCGCAGCGCGCCTGCTGGAGGGCAAGGCCTCCAACGAGTACATGGCCGACCACACCTCGTTCATCCGGCGCGAACCGGTCGGGGTGGTGGCGTCCATCGCCCCCTGGAACTACCCGTTGATGATGGCCGGCTGGAAGATCGGTCCGGCGCTCGCGGCGGGCAACACGGTCATCCTCAAGCCATCCATCCGGACGCCGCTCACGGCGCTCGTGCTGGCCGAGATCGCGGCGGACATCCTGCCCCCGGGCGTGCTCAACGTGATCACGGGGAGTGGCGCCACGATCGGGGACCCCCTGGTCGGGCATCCCAAGGTCGGGATGGTCTCGGTGACGGG
>JACCVB010000177.1 GCA_013698385.1 Chloroflexota bacterium | reverse complement strand
TCGTGGACTGGGCCTTCTTCGCCGTCCACAACGGTGACCTGGACTCGCGCGACAACATCGGACTGCGGGCGATCTGGGACTGGAGTCGCGAGGAAGTGGCCTACCCGGCCCTGGAGCGCTATGTCCTGGGCGGCAACGAGGCCGAGCTGCTCAAGCGGATGGGCTACGACCCGGAAGTGCCGCTGGTCACGAAGCTGCGGGATCGCAAGGGCACGCTCGTCGAGATCGGGCGGGATGCGCGCGAGCAACTGACGTCGGCCAACCTGCGGCTCGTCGTATCCATCGCGAAGAAGTACATCGGGCGAGGGATGTCGTTCCTGGACCTGATCCAGGAAGGCAATATCGGCCTGATCCGCGCAGTCGAGAAGTTCGACTACGAGAAGGGCTTCAAGTTCTCCACGTACGCGACCTGGTGGATCCGCCAGGCCATCACCCGGGCCATCGCGGACCAGGCGCGCACGATCCGCATCCCGGTCCACATGGTGGAGACGATCAACCGGCTCATCCGGGTGTCGCGCGGCCTCCTGCAGGAGCTCGGTCGCGAACCGACCGTGGAGGAGATCGCCGAGGCGATGTCCAGGGGCCAGGAGGTCCAGGTCACGCCTGAGAAGGTCCGCGAGATCATCAAGGTCTCCCAAGAGCCGGTCTCCCTGGAGACGCCGATCGGCGAGGAGGAGGACTCCCACCTGGGCGACTTCATCGAGGATCGCGGAGCGCTGGCGCCGGCCGAGGCGGCCTCACATCAGCTGCTCAAGGAACAGGTGGAGGCGGTCCTGGACTCGTTGACCGGCCGGGAGCGGCGGGTGCTGCAGCTCCGGTTCGGGCTGGAGGATGGACGCGCGCGGACCCTCGAGGAAGTCGGCAAGGAGTTCAACGTGACGCGCGAACGCATTCGCCAGATCGAGGCCAAGGCACTGCGCAAGCTGCGTCACCCCAGCCGGAGCCGCAAGTTGAAGGACTACCTGGAGTAACACGATTTACGCACGCTGGCAGCGTTTGTGGCAGCATATACGGACGCGCACGGACCGACCGATGCGCGGACGACCCCCGGCGCGAACCGGAGGCCGTCCAGATCGCACGCCTGACTTAGGAGGCAGCGACCATGGCCGAGTCTACCGACACCACGCCGCGACGGCAGCGACGCGGAGACGGGACGATCTACCAGACGGCGGACGGGCGGCTACGGGCTGCCGTCACCGTCCCGCACGCGCTGACCGGCGAGCCCGTCCGCCGCTACCTGTCCGGGCGGACCGACGCGGAGATCAAGCGCAAGCTCCGCGCGGCGCGGGCTGAGTCCGAGACGGTCGGACGGACGCCGACGCTGGCACGGTGGGGTGAGCGATGGCTCGGGTCCGTCGCGCATCGCGTCCGACCGGCGACGCTGGCGCTCTATCGGACTGCCATGCGGCGGCACGTCATCCCGGCCCTCGGACGGATCGAGCTGGCCCGCCTGCGACCCTCGGACGTGGAGGCCATGACCGGCGCGATGATCGATGCCGGGTCGGCGCCGTCGACGGCGGCCCTCACCCGGCGCGTGCTCGTGGTCGCCCTGTCCGACGCCGCCCGCGATGGGCTGATCGCCCGCAACGTCGCCCGCCTGGCCCGACCGCCCCGGACCGCGGAGCCGAAGCGGCGCGCACTCTCGGGCGATGAGGTTCGGCGGTTCCTGGCAGCCGTCGATGATGACCCGCTGAGCCCGCTGGTCATGCTCGGCGTGGCGACCGGGATGCGCAGGGGCGAGCTGCTCGCGTTGCGCTGGTCGGACGTGGACGAGACGGCCGGGACGCTCACCATCGCCCGGGCGCTGGCCCGGTCCGCCAGCGGCGGCTATGCGGTCGCTGAGCCGAAGTCGAGACGCGCTCGGCGGACGCTGGCCCTGCCCGCCATGGCTCGGGAGGCTCTGACGCGACAGCGCGGGCTACAGGACGCCGAGCGGATGGCCGCTGGCGATGCCTGGCAGGACACCGCCGGCCTGATCTTCGCGGACCCGGTCGGGCGACAATGGCATCCCGAGACGATCACGAGCGCGTACCGGGCGCTGGTCGCCCGGAGCGGCATCGGTCGGCTGCGGCTGCACGACTTGCGGCACACCGCGGCGACGCTGGCCCTATCGGCCGGCGTGCCGGTTCGCGACGTGTCGGACGCGCTCGGCCACGCGAGTCCGAGCATCACCCTCGATATCTACGGCCAGACGGTCGCTGAAGGTCCGCGCCGGGTCGCGGATGCGATGGACCGGGCGCTGGGCGGCGAGCGATGAGCGACGACATCGGTGCCCACCTCCGCATCATTCACCGGGCAGGATGCACGGCGCCGTCGGTCATCGCTGCGTTGCCGTTTGCAACGGCGATGGGCAGGAACCCTGCAATCGACCTCGTGGCGGACGGCAAGGGCGGGGAACTGTTCCGCTGCAGGCTCTGCGGGATGCGGGAGGGCGAGGCTCCGGCGCCCGAGACACAGGCTCCGGACGTCGTACCTGCGGAGCCGGAGGCCGAGTCGGCCGATAACCTCGCGCCCGGCGGGCTGTCGTGGTCGAAGATCGAGGCCGAATACCGCGCCCTCGCAGGATCGACTCCCACCCTGAACGGCAAGACGGGGCGGCCGTATCGCCGGAGTCACCCGGATCGGCCGAGCCGCCCGGAAGTCGCGGCCGCGCTCATGTCGTCCACCGCGACGCTCAAACGCGCGTGCGACCGGCACAAGAAAGGGACAACCTGGCCGCCACTCGGACTTTGACCAGCCTGACCACCATAGCGACGCGACTTTGACCAGCCTGACCATGTAGACGTGACCAGCAAGGCGCGTTGACGCTTGGCGCGTCATGCGATCCGTCTACATTGCCCTCCCGGACTCCGCCCTCGATAGGCTCGCGGAGCTGGCCCGCCGTGAGATGCGCGACCCGAAGGCGCAAGCGTCCTGGCTGATCCTCGACGGGCTCCGGCGCGCCGGCCTGGACGTCGACCTGACAGGCCGCGAGAGCGCCGCCCTCGAACCCGCGAGGCCGCGACCATGAGCGACCGCCTGGCCCTCGCCTTGGCTGAGCTGGCCGAGGCCCTCCGTGCAGAGGTTCGCGCCGAGATGACACCGGCGTCCGGGCCTGATCGCTTGCACGATATCGACTCCGCGGCCGCCGCTCTGTCGCTCGGCCGGTCGCTCGTCTATTCCGAGATCGCGGCCGGCCGACTGAAGTCGATCAAAATCGGACGCCGACGACTGATCCCGGCCGGCGCGATCGCCGACTACATCGCGCGGGCGGCCGAGGCGTGACCCCCGACCCGTCGGCGCGCGGTCGGCCGGTAACTGTCGCTGCGACGGTGTTACCAGTTGGTAACGCGCGGGCGACTGCCATCGACAGTTCTCCCGCCACCCTGCGACCCGGCGGCCCGGCGCCGCCGGTCGCTCCTGCGTCGGATCGACCACGCGATCGCAGCCCGACGACGGGCCGTCGAGCGGCTCGATGCCCTGGCCCGCGAGCTGGCCGCCCTGGACCGGGACCGATGACGGCCGACACATGCTGCCGCCCGGCCGCCTTGTCGATGGCTAGCGCACACCTGTCCATCCTGCCGATCCGCGACGATGGGTCCAAGGCGCCGGCGCTGGACGCATGGGCTGCCTACCAGGACGCCCCGGCCACGGTGGAGACGGTGGCGGGCTGGTTCGCGAACGGCCGTCATGGGCTGGCCCTGGTCACGGGTCGCGTGTCCGGTGGCGTCGAGATGCTCGAGCTCGAGGGGCGGGCGATAACCGAGGGCATCGGCGCTGATTTCCGGGAACTATGTCGGCAGGCGGGGCTCGGCGAGCTGCTGTCTCGCATCGTCGCGGGCTGCACCCATCGCAGCCCGGGCGGCGGGTCACACCTGATCTTCCGGACCGATACGCCGCTCGGCAATCAGAAGCTGGCCCGTCGGCCGGCGACGCCCGCCGAGCTTGCGGACGCTCCGCGCGAGAAGGTCAAAGTCCTGATCGAAACCCGCGGCGAGGGCGGCTACTTCGTCGTCCCGCCCTCGCACGGGTCGACGCACCCGACCGGGCTCCCGTGGGAGATCGTGCACGGCGGGCTGGCGACGATGGCGACGATCTCCGCTGACGAGCGGGACGCCCTGTATGACATCGCCCGATCGCTGGACCAGATGCCGGTCTCGGCGATATCGGCGCCGCGCGCGAGGAGCGGCGATGGCGACCGCCCCGGCGACCGCTACAACGAGGCGCCCGACGCGGAGGGCCGGACGGAGGAGCTGCTACTCACGCACGGCTGGACGGTCGTGCATCGGCGGGCCGGGATCACCTACCTCCGGCGACCCGGCAAGGATCGCGGCGTCTCGGCGACCATCGGGCGCCATCCTGGCCTGTTCTACGTCTTCTCCACGTCGACCGAGTTCGAGGCGCCCCGCGGCTACCTGCCGTTCACCGTCTACGCCGTCCTGGAGCACGGCGGGGACTTCGGGGCGGCGGCGGCCAGTCTGGCCCAGGACGAGCCGCACATCACCATCCGGACTGGCACGGATGCCCCGGACGAGGTGGCGCCGGCCGAAGTGGAGGAGGCCGAGCCGTCGACCTGGCCGGAGCCTCTGGATAATGCCGCCTACCACGGCGTGCTCGGCGAGATCGCCCTGGCCGTCGCCCCGTATACCGAGGCCGATCCGGTCGGCGTGCTGGGGACGCTCGTGTCCATGTTCGGCGCCGCCTGCGGCGGTGGACGGGCGCTCTATCAGGGATCGTTGCAGCGGTCGAATACGAGCATCCTGCTGGTCGGCGCCACCGGTTTCGGCGGCCGCAAGGGGACGGCCCTGGACCTCGCCCGGAGCGTGTTCCGGCTGGCCTACCCCGAGCTGGACGCGCTATGGCTGGTCGGCGTCGCGTCGGGCGAGGCGATCACCGGCCACCTGGTCCGCCGGATCGAGGAAGCCCGCGCGGCCGGCGGTCCGGCGGAAGATCGCGTCTTCCTGGTCGAGCCCGAGTTCGGGCGCCTGCTCACGATCCTCAATCGCGAGGGGTCGACCCTCTCGGCCGTGCTCCGCAACGCCTGGGACGGCGTGCCGCTCGGCCATGCCCGGGCGCGCGATGAGTCACTCGTCACGGCCCATCACGTCAGCCTGCTCGGCCACATCACGCCGACCGAGCTGCGGGTCAAGCTGACCGACTCCGACGCCGCCAACGGGTTCGCCAACCGCATCCTGTTCCTGGCTGTCAGGCGCCAACGGCTGATCCCATTCCCGGCGTCACCGGATGCCATCGTGCAGCCGTTCGTCAGGCGCCTGCAATCGGCCATCCTGGAGGCGCGGCTCCCTGCCGAGCTGGCCTTCGATGATGCCGCGCGCGACCGCTGGGAAGACTTCTACGCCGAGCTGGCCGTTACCCCGCGTCTCGGGCTGTCCGGGGCCGTCACGGGGCGGCACGAAGCGCAGGTCGCGCGCCTGGCGCTGGTCTACGCCCTGGCCGATCGGAGCCCGGACGTCGGCGCGGTCCACCTGGATGCGGCCATCGCCCTGGCCGAATACGCCCGCCGCTCGGCGGCATGGGCGCTCGGCGACTCGACCGGCAACCGCCACGCCGACGTGCTGCTCCGGATGCTGGATGACGGCGAGGTCAGCTACGACGACGCGAAGCGGGCGCTGGGGCTGCGGACCGGGGCCGACCTTGCGGAGGCGGTCGGCGTCCTGGTCGACGCCGGGCTGGCGACCGTCATGAAGATCGCCCGCTCGACCGGCGGTCGGCCGCGCCGCGTCATCCGAGGTAACGGTGCAAACGGTGCTAGCGGTGCTAGGGCCGCGCGCACCGGAACGAAGGAAATCAGCGCATGACCCCTACACCGTTAGCACCGTTTGTAGTCTTGCGCGCTACTCCGCGTGGCCCCTACGCCATTAGCACCGTTAGCATCGTTTGGTCCCCTCGATGATGCCGTCGCTCATCGCTCCTCCCGAGCCGGCGAGGGTCCCTGGCTGGCACCGCCGGATCGGTCCGCTCCCGGTCCTGAACGCGTTGCGCGGACTGTCGGACTATGCGGCGCCACGGTGGGTCGATCACGCCTGCCGCATCCGGCTCCCGGACGATCGCTGGTGCTACGTCGCCGAGCCGTACTCGCTCGACACCGAGGCTCTGGCTGACCTCGCCTACCTGGCCGCGAACGGATGGCGCGTCACCGTGACCGCCGAGCGCGCTCTGCACTACCCCGGCCGGACCGTGGCCGTGGAGATCGTGCAGGTGCTCCGATGACGCGCAGCCCGCGCCACGTCGTGGCCCTCCTGGATCACTCCGACCATCGGGCCGACTCTCGCTGCCCGTGCCGCCCGGAGCCGATGCGCGACCTGGCCGAACCCGCGGGTTCCGTCTACGTCCACCGTCGCCCGATGCCGCCCCGGCCAGACGCCGACCCAATTCATGAGCCCGCCGCACGCCCGGCAGGAGCGCCGAGCATGAGCGGCGCCGCCACCGACGCGCGGCGGGCACCCCACCCCGGGGGTAGCACTAAGGCGCTTCCCCCACGCGGACCCCTCGCAAGGCCTACGCATGCGGGGACCAGTTCCACGTTTTTAGTCACCCGACCCGTTTTGTGCCCGCTGGAGGACCGCTCATGACGTCTCGCGGGGTTCCTGCTGCTCCGGCCGATCTGTCCGACACGGGCCGAGCAAGGTGGCCGGGCCTCGCGGCCGACGTAGTCACCACGATGGGCGGCGCTGAGGCGGACTTCGCAGCCCTCGCGGCCGTGCTTCGAGCTGAGGACCGGCTCGCTGTCGTGAAAGCCGCCCTGGACGCTGACGGGCCGATGGTCACCGGCTCGCGAGGACAGGCACGGCCACATCCGCTTCTCGTTTCCGAGGCGGTCCTGCGCCGCGAGATCGCGAGCGGCATGGACGCGCTCGGGTTCGGGCTGAAGCACCGCTTCCGCGTTCGAATCGCGCGCGGCGGTCGCCTGGTCAAGGACACCGACGACTACTAGCACAAGGAGTCACCGAATGAGCGATGAGCCCGACATGAACGACCTGATCCGAGCGACCCGTGAGGGCACGCGGGAGCGGCAGTTCTCGCGGTTCTTCGGAACGCCCCTGCCGGACCACCAGGAGCCGGTGGAGCCCCTCCGCATGCCCGCCATCGGCGCCAACGACAAGCGTCCGCCCGACACCACGAAGGAGACACCGGAATGATCCGCGATCCCGAAGCCAATCGCCTGCGGGGCGTCATTGACGCCGTCGAGGAAGCCACCGGAACCCTGCCTGAGCTGATCGCCGCGGCCAGGCGGGCCGTCGATACGTTGCGGGCCGCCGTGGGACCGGCCGTCGAGAAGGCGACTGCATGCGACCTCGCCTCCCGGCGATACGCGCTTGGGGAGGAGATCGCCGCCCTTGCCGAGACCGGCGTGGTCCCGGACATCGCGAAGCGAGCCGCGGCCGCGGTGGCCGCGAGTCAGGCCGCCATCGCGGAGCGCGACATTCTCTCAACGGCCCTGGAGACGGCCGAGACCATCCTGAAGTCCCGAACCCACGGCGGGCTGGACGAGATGCTGGACCTGCTGCGCGAGCGCCGATCGCGCCTGTTCTCGGAGGTCGCGGCCATCGCCGGCCCGGTCGCCGGCCGGGACCTCACGACGGACCCGATGCGTCTCCCGGAGGAGACGCGGGTCGCGTACCTGCAGGTGTTCGACCTGGCGACCGTCGAAGCGAAGATCGTCACCGCGTACGATCGGCTCGCCCGCGTGATGGGCAGCCCGAACGTCGACGATGGTCTGTTCGCCGCGTACCGCAACGCTCCAGACGTGTGGGGTCCGCAGCTCCAGGCGCGGCACATCAATGCCTGGCGCCCGTCACCACGGACCGATGACAAGGTCGAACAGCTGCTGTGGCTCGCCGGGCTCGGCCGGGAGTACGCCGCAGCGAAGCCTGAGCCCTGGTTGCCGACCCCCGACGAGCGGGACGCGGCGATGACCGCCTACGCCGAGCCCCGGAAGCTCAAGAGCACCGCCTGGACGACGTAGGCCAACAAATCGGCCCCCGGCCGGTGTTCGTACCACCGGGCCGGGGGCCTCCTTCCACGTCACTCCATGGCGATACCGAAGCCTTCGGCCGGCACGGGGTGCATAGCCCGCTGCATAGACCGCTGGGCCGGGTTGGCTAGGCATGTGGGCGGCTCGACCTTGCAACCAGCAGCCTGCCTCCTATAATCGAGTGACAGGTTCCGCATCGCGGCACCGTTCCAAGGTGTCCCATGGCACGCTCGTATCGTCCGCTCTCGATCGGCCTCCTGTGCGCCGCGCCCGTGGCATTGATCGCCGCCTGGTTTGCGACGGGCATGTTCGCGCCGCCGGTCATCCTTCCCAGCGGCGCCCCCACCATCACAATCGATCTTGGTCCCGCCCGGGGCCTTGCCTTCGCGGTCGGCGCCTTCCTCGCCGCGGCGGTCCTGGCCCCGCGTCTGGCGAGCGAGCGCGTGGGCCTGATGGGAGGCCTGTTCCAGTTCGTGGGCCTGGCACACTTGTTCGCGATCGCCGGATCGACCATCGGGATGGCCCTCGCCGGCATCCTGAGCACGCCGCTTCCGCTTGCGGTGCCGCTGCTCGTGCTCATCACCATCGCACCTGGTCTACTCCTGTGGATCCCAACCGGCGTCGTCTGGGCATCGGCCGTTCGTCGTCTGACGGTCGAGGGCCTATCACCAGGGACCGACCTCGAGCGAGCGCAGAGCGAGGCGGCGCGTAACGAGGCCGCTCGCACGCACGTCGTCATCGACGCCGTCAACATCGGGGACCAGAAATCGGACCTCTACCGCAACCGCGGCTGATCGTCGTCGGCCCGCCTAGCCTGCCACGCGACACCGCAACTCCATGGCGACATCGAAGCCGTCGGCTGGGACGTCGAGCTGGACGCCTCGGCTCCGGAACTAGGTAACCTGCCCTAATGCCAGCGGACCCCTCGGGACCGTACAGTCGAGGCGACCCATTGGGGTGGGTCACGGGCGACGGATCGCGGGACAGGGCACTAGCGCGCGTCGTCGCACACTAAGCGCCCGAAGTGCTGGGTGAAGCACTCCGGGCGCTTTCTCTATGTCCGCCATCGCGATGCCTACCGCTCGACGTCGAAGCTGTCCGGCCCCACGCCCAACAGGTCGGCGATCGTGTCCCGTACCGCGTCCAGGGCGTCCCGCGCCGCCATTGCGGGCATCGACAGGCCGGGCAGTCCTTCGACCTCCCACGAGCCGTCCTGGACGGGCCGGAGCCGGTAGCCCGGGCGCTCGCCGCGGGCGATCATCCGACGGCTCGCCTGGATGGCCGCCGCCCGCTTAGACGCTTCGCTGAGTCCGCGTCGTGCCATGGGATAAGTGTCAGGTAAGCCGCGACGGCTAGGGTGTCACTCTCCGCCCGCTCGGCCTCCCGATGACGATCCTGGCCCAGCCGGCCAGTTCGAGCCGGAGGGACGGGCGGGCACGTTGCTACGTCTATCGCGTTGTCAGGCGGCTAGCCGAACGTAGTCAGTGCCCCGAGCTGGGGTCGCGTCGCGGAACCACCGCCGTTGATCGCGCGTCTGAAGTGGGTCAACTCCTCACCGTTCCCGGAGGCCCATCGACATGCGACGCGCTTCGACCATATTGGTCCTGGTTCTTGTGGCGACTCTGGCGGCGGCCGGTGCCGCGTCGGCCGCTCCAGCGCAATGCAACGTTAACATCGCGCCGTCGGTGGGATCCCCGACCGACGCCTATCGCATCGCCGTCTCCGGCGTCCCGGTCGTTCCCGATACCGGCATCGAGGTCCGCGTCGAGATCCGTCTACTCGGGTCTCGTTCAGAACGGATCTACTTCGCCTTCCTCATTCCGGGTGCAACCGAATTCTTCATCGACCACAACCAGGCGGAACCCGGTGAGCCGGCCGAGCCGCTGGAGCCCGGGCGCTATCTCGTGCGCGTCACGACGCCGCACATTCACGG
>JACCVB010000173.1 GCA_013698385.1 Chloroflexota bacterium | reverse complement strand
CATCCGGCCAGTCGGGTTCCGCTTCGTGGCAGACGCGATGATCATGTCGTGCTCGGGGATCTTCATCAGGGCGGGCGTCATCGTCTCCCCGGCCCGGATCGTGTTGGCGGTGATGCCCTTGCCGGTCTGGGCGAGTTCCATGGCCAGCTGCCGGATATGCGACTCCAGGGCGGCCTTTGCGGACGAAACGACGCCATACGAGGGGACGACCCTCGACGAGCCCTCGGAGGTCATCGCGTAGATCTTCGAGCCCTGCTCCAGGAAGCCGCCGCGATACAGGTCCTGGACCCAGTAGACGAGGCAGTTGGCCATGACGTCCTGGGTCATCTCCATCTTCTTGCGGTCCACCGCGCCCTTGGGATCGTCGCTGAGGTAGGGCACGAGCGACCCGAACGCGAGGGAATGCATGACGACCCGGACATACGGGTGGCGGCCCTCCGCCGTCGAGCGCTCGAACCGCTCGCGCAGGGTCGCCAGCGCCGCGCCGCGCTTCTCGTCGTCGGCCGCGTTCATGTTGATGTAGAGCGCCTCGACGCCGAGCGCCGTGATCGCGGCCTTGACCTCCTCGACGTGGGCCAGGGCGGCCCGGAAGTCGAGATGGAAGCCGCAGATGTGGTAGCCCGCGGCCGCCAGGGCGAGGGCGGTCGCCTCGCCCATGCCCGACGAGCCGCCCAGGATGAGCGCCCATCGATCGCGATCGTCGGTCATCGGGCAGTCTCCAGGGGGCAGGTGACGGGCGCAACGGTTCGGGTCACCCAAGTCTAGCAGCGCTTCGGTGGCGATCGACGACGGCAACGGACGGACGGCGCCCCGCCGGTTCAGATGATCCCGGCGGCGCGCAGCCGCGCGATCTCCCCTGGCACCATGCCGAGCTCGGTCAGGATCGCGTCGCTGTCCTGGCCGAGGGTGGGTGGTGGCATCCGGACGCCCGCCGGTGTCGTCGTCAGCGCGATCGGCGAGGCGACCTGTCGAAGCGGGCCGTACGACGGGTGCTCCATCTCCAAGATCATGTCGAGGGCCGCGGCCTCCGGAGAGTCGAACGCCTGCAGGATGTCCGCGATCGGCGCGCACGGGACGCCGACACGCTCCAGCGTGGCGACCCACGTCGCGGACCCGACCTCGGCGAACCGCGCGGCGAGGATCGGGCGGAGCGCATCTCGATGGTCGACCCGGTCCCCGTTCGTCGCAAAACGAGGATCGTCGGCCAGGGCGGGTCGGTCGATCGCCTCGCAGAAGCGGCCCCACTGGCTTTCCGAACCGACCGCCACGGCCAGCTCGCCATCGGCGGTGGCGAAGGTCTCGTACGGCACGATGTTGGGGTGGGCATTGCCACGACGGCCGGGCGCGACGCCCGAGACGAACGCGTTCTGCGCCTGGTTGACGAGCACGGCCAGCGTGGACCCCAGGAGCGACACGTCGATCCGCTGGCCGCCCCCGGCAACCCCGGACGGCCGCGCCAGCAGGCCGGCCAGTGCCGCGACGGTCGCGAAGAGCCCGGTCACCACATCGCTCATCGCGACCCCGACCTTGGTCGGCTGGCCGCCCGCTGCGTCCGACTGCCCGGTGATCGACATCAGGCCGGAGGCCGCCTGGATGACGAAGTCGTAGCCGGGACGATCGGCCGCCGGTCCGCTCGGTCCGTAGCCGCTGATCGCGACGTGCACGAGCCGCGGCTCGAGGCCTCGCAGCGCCTCGTCATCGAATCCGAGCCGCGCCAGCGCGCCCGGCCGGAAGTTCTCGACGAAGAGATCGGCGCCGCCCAGGAGCCGACGCAGGATCGCCTTGCCATCGGATGTGCGCACGTCGAGTCGCAGGCTGCGCTTGTTGCGATTCACGGCCAGGAAGTAGGCAGCCGTTCGCGTGCCCGCTTGGAGATCGCCGACCCAGGGCGGACCCCAGCCGCGGGTCGCGTCGCCCTCCGGCGGTTCGACCTTGATGACCTCGGCGCCGAGATCGGCGAGGACCATCGTGCAATACGGGCCGGCCAGGACCGTCGAGGCATCGATGACCCGGACGCCGGCCAGCGGGGCGGGCGGACCAGGCGCGTTCGGCCCGTCGGGAGAGGCGAGCATGTCGGACATGGCCGACCGATGGTAGCGGGCGACGTGCGGTCGAGTGGCGAGTCCCGGGCGCGACGCAAGGACGGCCGCGCGTTAGCATCTCGCCCATGACGATCCCTGCCGATCCGGCCCCGCACCTGCCCACGCTGATGACGGTCCATGCCCACGCCGACGATGAGACGATCAGCACCGGCGGGGTGATGGCCAAGGCCGTCGCCGAAGGGCGTCGCGTCATCCTTGTCACGTGCACCCGGGGCGAGATGGGTGAGATCGTGGTCAAGGATCTCGATACACCGGAGAACCACCGACGCCTGGCGGAGCTGCGAGCCGCCGAACTCGAGACGGCGATGGCCGAACTCGCCGTGACCGAGTGGGAGAACCTCGGCTACCGCGACTCGGACATGATGGGTCGGGCCGGCAATCGCGATCCGCGCAGTTTCTGGCAGGCGGACCTCGACGAGGCGGCCGGTCGTCTGACCTGGCTCGTCCGGCGCTATCAGCCCGACGTCATGACGACCTACAACGACTTCGGCGGCTACGGCCATCCCGATCACATCCGGACGCACGACGTGGCCGTCCGCGCCTTTGACCGAGCCGGCGATCCGGCCTGGTATCCCGAGCAGCTGGAGGACGGCCTCGCGCCGTGGGCACCATCCAAGCTCTACGAGACGGCGATCCCGGCGTCGGTCCGCGAAGCGATGCGCGACCGGATGCGCGAACTCGGCGCCCCCAGCTTCTGGGATCCGCCCGCGGACGCGACGGAAGAACAGATCCGAGAACACGAGGAATGGGTCGCGAAGATGCTCGTTCCCGATGAGCGCATCACGACGTGGATCGACGTGAGCGGCGACCCGCTTTCGCGCAAGTGGCAGGCGATCCAGCGGCATGTCACCCAGATCTCGATGGACAACGGCTTCATGATCTTCGGGGAGGACGGCTGGAAGCAGTTCTGGTCCAAGGAGGCGTACCTCCTGCGCGAGTCCCGGGTCCCCACGACGACGCCTGAGACGGACCTCTTCGCCGGGATCGTCTAGCGATCCGGGACGCTGCGGTGGGCCGCCGCGCCTACCAGGGCAGGAGTCCCCCGGACGCGTCGAAGACCTGGCGCATGACCACGCGGCCACTGCCGGCCGGGTCCAGGAAGTTCGGCTGCGCCTTGTCCAGGATGATGTGCGGCCGCATCCGGGCCTGGACGAGCTCCGCGCCGCGGAAGGTCAGTTCCAGCGTGATGCCCTCCATCGTCGGCTCGGACCAGGTCTGGTCGAACACGAGGTTGCCCAGTGCGTACCAGATCGGCTTGCCGTCGTAGACCTCGAGGGCGCTCGCCCAGTGCGCGTGATTGCCGATGATCATGTCTGCGCCGGCATCGATCGCCGCCTGGGCGAGCCTGCGCTGGGCGGTGAACGGGGTCGGATCGTATTCGGTGCCCCAGTGGGGGAAGACGATGACGACGTCGGCGCCTGCCGCGCGCGCCCGCTTCACGTCCGCCCGGACGACCTTGGCCGTCATGCGGGCGCTGCCGATCCGGTCCGGTCCGGCCGTGTACGACCGGGCGATCGTGTCGTAGGCCAGCATCGCGACCTTGACCCCACCTGCCTCCAGGATCGCCGGTTGCCGGGCCGCGGCCAGGTCCTTGCCGGCGCCGCTCGAGGCGATCCCGTACCGGTCGAGATTGCGGATCGTCTGGAGGATGCCGAGTCCGCCCGCATCGCGGATGTGGTTGTTGGCGATCCCGACCCAGTCGATCCCGACGTTGGCCAGCCCCTTGATCAGCTTTGGGTCGGCAGAGAAGACGGTCCCCTTCGTGTGGTAGCGGAATGCGTTCGGGGCCGGGTTCTCGAAGTTGGCGATGGCGATGTCGGCGCGCTCGATCAGCGTGCGCACGGCCCCGGCGCCGCCGGTGCGCCGGGTCGCCGGGATCTTCCAGCCGAAGGACGAACAGCAGGTCCGCCCGGTGATCTCCGCGCGGCCGCCATCGAACGGGAAATCGGCCCCTTTGCCCTTGATCTTGAGCGTTTCGGCGACGCCCCGGTCGAGCATGATGTCCCCGCCGGCGAACAGGGTCCAGGTCGCGGCGGCATCGAAGGCCTGACCGGCCGCGGCCTGCGGCAGACGCGCTGTGAGTGCCCAGTCCTCGATCTTGCGCACCCGATCGACGCCGAACAGCGCCGCTTCGTCCCAGGCGAGCGCCCGGACCGCCGGCGTCACGGCTTCCGCACGAAGCAGGCCCAGACGCTTGCGATGGCCGGCCAGGTCCCGGGTGAGCGTGGCCGCGTCCGCCACGAGGACCAGGCGGTCCGGATCGGCCGGCCGGTCGACGCCGAGCGCCGCGAGGATGGCGTCCGCCTCGACCTCGACGAGCTCCACGGCATCGAACCGGCCGCTCCGGCCGGCAAGTACGGCCGTGACCTCATCGCGGTCCGTGGCCGTGCGGGTCGTGCGGAACTGGGTGACCGGGACGATCGGCACGTCCACCAGGGGTCCCGGCGTCGGCGGCGCGGTCGTCGGTTCGGTCGTCGGCGCGATGCTGGCCGCGCCAGGCGGTGCGTCGGTCGCTCCGCCCGATCCGATGGTCCCGCTCGGCGAAGCCAGCCCGATCGCTCTCGACTGACCCGAGCTGCCGGCAGGCCCACCGCCCCGAAGTAGCCCGCTGAGCGGCGCGATGACCACGACGGCCAGGGCCAGCAGGGCAAGGACCGCCAGGGCCGGAAGACGCTTCATCGGCACATCCTGCCTAACCTCCCCGAACGCCGGTCCCACCGCCTCGGACGAAGAACGCCCCGTCCGGGCGGGCGGACGGGGCGTAGGGAAATGCGAAGGTGGCGGACCCGACCGGATTCGAACCGGCGATCTCCAGCGTGACAGGCTGGCATGTTGGGCCGCTACACCACGGGTCCAGTTGCGGCGAGGCCGGACTATAGCAGAGGCAACGCCGCCTGTCCCTCATCCGAACGAGCACGGAGTGCCGCCAGGACGCGCCGGCCGTTGGAGACGCAGAACACCAGCAGGTCGCCCGGACGAGACACCGCGAACGCGGCGCACGAGGCGTCGGCCTCGTCCGGCACGAATGTCGGTTCGCCCGCGCGGCTCGCCTGCCCGTCGGCGTCGCGCCGGGCCGCGTCGATCAGGAACCCGGCCGCCTCACCCACCGCCCGACCGCGGATCGCCGGCTCGGCCACGAAGAGCGCGTCGAACATCGTCCCCGCGAGCGCCCCGAAGGTCACCCGGTCCACGTCGCGACGGTCGCCCGGCATGCTCACCACGCCGAGGACCCGACGGCCCTCCCCGATCCGCTCGATCAGTTCGCCGAGACCGCGCAAGGCCGCGACGTTGTGGCCGTAATCGAGCACGATCTCCCGGCCATCGAGGACAAATCGCTCAACCCGCCCCGGTGACGCGGCGAAGGTTCGCAGGCCTCGCTCGATGTCGGCCGGCGTGACGTCCAGGACGACCGCGGCACAGGCCGCGGCGAGGGCGTTGGCGACCTGGATCCGGGCGGCACCGCCCCAGGTGATCGGGACCTCGCGGGCGGGCAGGCAGACGAGGGTGGTGGGGCCTCGGCGGACGACGATGGCGTCGTCCCGGTCCGGCATCGTCTCGAGGCAGCCCATGAGACCGCCGGCGCTGGCGTGGGCTGCCGCGGCCACCCTCCCCGGGGCGTGCGGATCCGGACTCGTCGTGAACAGCCCGACCGCTCCCCGAGACTTCGCGGACATCGCCAGCACGAGCGGATCATCGGCATTGAGGACCGCCATTCCCGAGCGAGGCACGGCCTCCACGATGACGCCCTTGACCGCGGCAAGGTCTTCCAGGGTGTGCACCCCGTCGAGGCCGAGGTGGTCGCCGGTGACATTGGTCACGATCGCGACGTCGTTGTAGTCGTAGCCCAGCCCGTCGCGCAGGATGCCGCCGCGCGCGACCTCCAGGACCGCAGCCTCGATCGTCGGGACACCCAGCAGGAGGCGGGCCGAGGCGGGCCCGGCCATGTCCCCGGTCTTGAGGACCAGACCGGCGACCGTGATGTCCTCTGTCGTGGTCAGGCCGACAGCTCGACCGCCGGTCGACACGATGTGCGCGAGCAATCGAGCGGTCGTCGTCTTGCCATTCGAGCCGGTCACCGCCGCGACCGGGATCCGGCCGCTGGATCCCGATCCGAACAGAGCATCCAGCACGGCGCCGCCGACATTGCGAGGGCGACCCTCGGCCGGATGCGTGTGCATCCGAAAGCCCGGCCCGGCGTTGATCTCGATGATCCCGCCGCCGGTCTCGCCCAACGGACGCGCGATGTCCGAGGTGACCACATCGATGCCGACGACGTCGAGGCCGATGACCCGAGCGGCGAGCTCGGCCATCCGTGCGACATCGGGATGGACCTCGTCCGTGCGGTCGATGCTCGTGCCGCCGGTGGACAGGTTGGCGCTGCGGGCGAGCGCGACCCGCCTGCCGTCAGACGGTACCGAATCACGGGCCAGTCCCTGGGTCCCGAGCACTTCCTCGGCGGCGGCGTCCAGCCGAAGCCGGGTCAGCTCCCTCGTGTGCCCCTCGCCACGCCGCGGATCCCGATTTTCCCGGTCGACAAGCTCGGCGACGGTCGCCCGGTCGTCCCCCGTGACCGACGCGGGGACCCGTTCCGCGCACGCGACCAGGCGGCCGTTCACGATCAGCAGCCGGTGATCGCGGCCGGACATCTGGCGCTGGACCATCACCAGCCCTCGCCGACTCGCGACAACGGCCCGCCGAAAGGCCTCCTCGACGGCCGGCGCCTCCACGAGATCGAGGGTCACGCCCCGGCCGTGGTTGCCGTCGACCGGCTTGAGCACGACCGGATCCCCGAGGCGGTGCGCGCGATCCACCGCTTCCTCGGCGGTCCGTGCCAGGCGCCAGGTCGGAACGGGAACACCGGCGCGCTCCAGGAGGGCGCTCGCTTCGTCCTTGTCGCGGGCGAGCTCGGCACCGATGAGGCTCGTCCCGGACGTGACGGTGGCCCGGATCCGACGGGCGTGGATGCCCCAACCGAGCTGCACCAGGTTGCGCTCGTTGAGCCGCGCCCACGGGATGTGGCGACGTCGTGCCTGGTCCACGATGGCCTGGGTGGAGAGTCCCAGGCGCCGCCGATCGGCGAGAGCCTGCAACTCGGCGACGACCGCGTCCGCGTGATCGGGCTCCGCGTGTTCCGCCTCGATCACGCGATTGACGAGTGCCACCGCCGCTCGACCAGCGGCCAGCCCGACCTGCTCGTCCTCGTAGGCGAAGATGATGTCGTAGTGCCCATCCGGACCTGCGGACCGGGTCTTGCCGCGGGTCGAGCGTCCGCCGATCCGGCGCTCCAATTCCAGTGCGACATGCTCCGCCACATGACCCATCCAGGTGCCGGTCTCCAGGCGCTGGATGAACCCGCCCGATCGGCCCAGGGAACAGTTGTGCCGAGCCAGCCCGGGCAGGCTCTCCACGAGTCGCGCCGTGAATCCGGGAATCTTGTCCGAGGGAAAGTGTTCGAGTTCGCCGAGGTCGACGAGGAGGTGGATGATGGGCAGGCGCGACCAGCGGTTCGGCCCGTGCAGCGCGCGAGCCGAGAGGATGCGCAGCGTCCCGGAGATCGCTCCTTCTGGCGGCGGGGCGGTCGGGCGCCGGGGCATGGTGGTCCTCGTGGTCGGGTTGGGCGGTAGGGTCTCGCTCGGCTGCCTGAGCGGGCCGCTAGCCTATACTCCCGGCCGATGTCCGACCATCTGATCGACCTTCGCAGCGATACCGTGTCGCGCCCCACGGACGCGATGCGCGCCGCGATGGCCGCCGCACCGGTCGGTGACGACGTGTTCGGCGACGACCCCACCGTAATCGCGCTGGAAGAGCGCGCGGCGGAGCTGCTCGGCAAGGAAGCCGGGCTGTTCGTGCCGAGTGGCACGATGGGCAACCTCGTCGCCATGATCGCCCACGTCGGCCGAGGGACGGAGGTGATCGCCGGCGCTACGCACCACCTCGTGGTCGACGAACAGGCCGGTCACGCGGTCATCGTCGGGGCCAGCGCCCGGACCCTCGCCGATCGACCGGACGGGACCCTGGATCTCGAGGCGATCGAGGACGCCTTCCGCGACCCCAACGACGCACACGAGCCGCTCTCTGGGCTGATCGCCCTGGAGAACACCCACGCCCACTCCATGGGCCAGCCCCTGACCCCCGCCTATACCCGGGCTGTCGCGGCCATCGCCAGTCGACACGGCGTGCCGCTGCACCTCGATGGCGCCCGCTTGTGGAACGCGGTCGTCGCCCAGCGCGCCGCGAGTGTGACCGCGCGTGACCTCGCCGATCCGGCCGACACCGTGACGTTCTGCCTGTCCAAGGGACTGGGCTGCCCAGTCGGATCCGTCGTCGTCGGTCGGCACGAGGTGATCGCCCGAGCGCGGCGCGGCAGGAAACTCGTCGGTGGCGGCATGCGCCAGGCCGGGATCATCGCCGCGGCCGGGCTGTTGGCCCTGCGCGACGGCCCTGAAGGGATGATCGACCGCCTCGCCGACGACCATGCCAACGCCCGCCGCCTCGCGGAGGCCCTGTCCGAGATGGCCGGGGTGGCGAGCCCGGGTGGCGTCGCCCAGCCGGCGCCCGGCCGACTCGATCCGGGCCGGGTCGCCACGAACTTCGTGCTCTTCAAGGTGGACCGTGACCGCGCGGCATTCCTCGCCGCCCTGCGAGCGAGGAACGTGCTGATGGTGGAATATGCCCACGGTCAGGTCCGAGCCGTGACCCATCACGGGGTGACCGCCGACGACATCGACACGACCATCGCCGCGACCCGGGTGGCCCTCGCCGACACGGCGTCAGCCGCCCGCGGGGTCACACCGGCCGCTGCCGCAGTCTGAATACACGGGACCATTTGACCACCGCACACCCGCCTGCCCTGCCTCGCCCGGGATCCGACGCGACGCCTGGACCCCTGGACGACCGCCTGTACGACATGGTCGAGGATCGCTTCCGGCGCCTCGTCCGCGCAGACCCGATCATCGCCACGGGGCTCGGGCTGCACGAGCGCGACCATGAGCTGGGCGACCCGAGCCGGGCCGCGCTCCTGGACGAGATCGCCGCAGACCGTGCCCACCTGGGCGCCGTGGAGGCCCTGGATCCGGCGGCCCTTTCGCCGTCCGCCCGGTTCGAGCGAGATCTCGAGATCCACAACCTGCGGCTGAGCGGCTACGAGGCGGCCGAGGTGCGCATCTGGGAGCGCCGCTCGTTCGCCCTGGACACCGTCGGCACCGGCCTGTTCCTGCTATTCGCTCGCGACCACGCGCCCCTGGCCGAACGCCTGGCGGCGATCGCCGGTCGACTCGAAGGGATCCCGGCCTACCTGGAGGCGTCGAAGGACCGGGCCGACGGCCCGCAGGTCCGGCTCTGGCAGGGGCTGGAGATCGAGGCCGCCGGGGAGCTTCCGTCGCTCTTCGACGAACTGCTCACCGCCGGGGCCAGCGCGCTCGAGCCGCCCGAACGACGCCGTCTGGCTCAGGCGGTGGAATCCGCGAAGACGTCCGTGGTCGCCTACGCCGACTGGCTGCGAGGCACCCTCGCGGACGGTACGGACGCCTGGCCGATCGGCCGGGAGCGGCACGACGCGCTCGTCGCCAACCGCGCCTTCGACGGCCTCGATGCCGACGACATCCTGGCGCTCGGCTGGCAGCAGCTCGCCGAGGAACATGCCGCGCGGACCGCCGCCGCACGCGAGATCGATCCCGACGCCTCGGAGGCGGAGGTCATCGACCGGGTCAAGTCGGACCATCCCGCGTCGTTCGCCGGCGCGCTCGACGCGTATCGCGACGCGATGCTCCGCGCCCGCTCGCACCTGATCGAGCGCGACCTCGTATCCATCCCCTCCGACGAGCGGATCGACGTCGTCGAGACGCCCCAGTACCTGCGCAACGTCATGCCCTTCGCCGCCTATTTCTCACCGGCCGCCTTCGATGCGCGGGCCAAGGGGATCTACGTCGTCACCCCGTCCGTCGGCGATGACCCGGACGCGATGCGCGAGCACAACCTCGCCTCGATCAGCAACACGAGCGTCCATGAGGCGTATCCCGGGCACCACCTCCAGCTCGATGTCGCGCGGCGCCATCCGTCGCTCAGTCGACTGCTGACCGACGCGCCCGAATTCGTCGAGGGCTGGGGCATGTACAGCGAACTGATGATGCGCGAGCACGGCTTCGACGACGATTCGCATTTTCGCCTGATGCTCCACACGGATGCGATCTGGCGGGCGTGCCGGATCATCCTCGACGTGCGGCTGCACCGGGGCGAGATCTCGGTCGAGGAGGGAACGGACTTCCTGGTCGAGCACACGAGTTTCGAGCGACCGAACGCGAGATCCGAGGTTCAGTGGTACACGTATCGCCCGACCTATCCGATGTCGTATCTCCTTGGACGGACGATGCTCCTTCGGCTCCGCGCCGACGAACAGTCCCGCCTGGGCACCGACTTCCGCCTGAAGTCCTTCCACGACACGCTCCTGCGCAACGGCTCGCTGCCGACCAGCTTCCACCGCCGCCTGCTCGCAGGCGAGGGGCGCTGAGGCTTGCAGATCATCCCGTCGATCGATCTCGAAGGCGGTCGCTCGCGGGTCGTCTATTGGCCGGGCGCTGCGACGGGCGTCGGTGCGCCAACGGACCGGCCCGAGCGGATCGTGGAACGGCTCATGGCGCAGGGCGCCAGGCTCATCCACCTGGTCGACTTCGACGGGGCGCGGTCGGGCGAACCCGGCAACCTCGAGGTCGTGGGTGCGATCGCGTCGCGGGCCGCCGTGCCGCTGCAGCTGGCCGGCGGCGTGGACTCCGAGGCGGGCATCCGGCTGGCCTTCGCTGCCGGCGCGACCCGGGTCGTGTTGACGACCGCCATCGCCGATCGCCCGGACGACCTCCGCGCTTGCCTCGCCGTCGCCGGCGACTGGCTGGCGGTCGGACTCGATCCGCGCCCGGACCGCCTGGCGGCCTTCCCCTGGCGACGCCACACGCCTCCGAGCGTGGAGGGCCTGGTCGAGGAGCTCGTCGGGGCCGGGGTGGCACGCCTGGTGTTGAGTCACGGTGGCTCGGAACCTGACCGCGAGCGGATCGGGACCATCGTGCGGCGGTATGAGATCGAGGTCCTGGTCGCCGGCGGCGTGCGCGACCTCGACGGCCTTCGCCGCCTGCGCGATCTTGGCGTGGCGGGCATCATCCTCGGCGAAGCGATCCTCTCGGGCGCCATCGACCTGACGACCGCCCTGGAGGCCGCCGCATGAAGCTCCTGGTCCTCGGCATCGCGGCGGCGCTCCTCGCGGGATGCGCGGCGACGGGGTCGAGTGCGGGTCGAGCGGCTGGGCCGAGTGCGGGTCGAGCGGCTGCCATCCCGGGCTGCCCGACCAGTCAGCCGCCCGCACTCGGAGCCGGCGAGCGGCGGACGGTGACGATCACGACGGACCTCGGCACGATCGTCATCGCGGTCTCGGCGGACCTCTCGCCGATCGCCACCGGCAACTTCGTGGCCCTCGCCTCGTGCGGCTTCTACGACGGCGTGGTCTTCCAGCGCGTCGTCCCGGGCTTCGTCATCCAGGGCGGGGACGGGGAGTTCGGTCGTTCGCCGGATATCGACCCCGCCAGGGTCGGCAGCGGCGGTCCGGGCTACGAGATCGCGGACGAACCGGTCAGCGCGACCTACGCGCGGGGCGTCGTGGCCATGGCCCGCAGCCGCCAGCCGAATTCGCAGGGCTCGCAGTTCTTCATCATCCTTGACGACAGTGCCGCGGATTCGCTGGCCCAGGCCAACACCTACGCCATCCTCGGCACCGTGACCAGCGGGATGGACGTCGCCGACAGGATCGCCGCCGCGGCGGATCGCGAACTCCCGAGTCAGCCAGTCGTCATGACCGACGTCAGCGTCAAGCCCTGATCCAGCAAGAGGAGTGCCAGCATGACCCGCGCAACGATCGCCACGGACAAGGGAGATATGGAAGTCGAGCTGTTCGATGAGAGTGCGCCCAAGGCGGCCGCCAACTTCATCGAGCTCGCCCGGAAGGGTTACTACGACGACGTCGTCTTCCACCGAGTCATCCCCGGCTTCGTCATCCAGGGTGGCGACGGGCAGTACGGCAAGAAGTCGGACCTGCAGCGGTCACGGGTCGGGACCGGCGGTCCGGGCTACAAGTTCGATGACGAGAAGGTCACCGGCGAATACACCCGCGGCGCGCTCGCGATGGCCAATTCCGGTCCGAACACGAACGGCAGCCAGTTCTTCATCTGCCACCAGGATCTGGGTGGCAAGCTGCCCAAGAACTACACCCTGTTCGGGCAGGTGACCAAGGGCCTGGACGTGGTAGACGCGATCGTGTCGGCACCGCGCGACAACCGCGATCTGCCCGCGGAACCGGTGGCCATGACTTCGGTCACCATCCACGAAGATTGACCGTCCGCCAGCCTCCGCGGACCACTGATATACGGTTGTAACGATGGTCGGGGCCCCGCAAGCGTGGACGTTAAGGAATTTACACTCTATCGGCTGCCAAAACCCTTGGCTCGCAGGCGTTCACCAAGTACGATAGCCGTGCTGCTTCGGCAGCCAAGCTGCCCCAGCGTCAAGGTCATGGGTAGGTAGGGTCAGGGTAGTCGGTGCAGCCGACGTGATAGATGCCTTTGGCGCGTGGCAGAA
>JACCVB010000145.1 GCA_013698385.1 Chloroflexota bacterium | reverse complement strand
CTCCACGCAGACCCTGCTCAAGCCGGCGGTCGTCCTTGGGGGCACGGTCGCAAGCCTGGCCGACCTCGGCCCGGGTCAGACGGCGACGGTGGACGCCGCGCTCCAGCCCTTCGCGCTGGGGCAATCGATCTCGGACAAGATCGTGGGTCGGCAGTTCTTCGAGGGCCCCCCCAAGTTCGACGAGGACAGCGCCCGCCAGTTCGCCAGGCGCACGATCGTGGACCAGCTGACCTACGACCCGAACTTCGGCTCCACGGGACAGCTGCCCGTCAACGGCGCGGTCATCCTGGCCTGGTCGGACCAGACACTCGTGCCCGTGGAGATCGCCGGGCAGGCCCCCAAGCGCACGGGCAACATCCTCTTTTTCCTGCCGACCGCGCTGGTCGTGCGCGGCACCACGACGTTCCGGAACGATCTGCTGACCTCCACTGTCATCTCGGCCGACAGCGGCAATTTCAACAAGGACCCGTACAGCATCTCCTTCGGCAAGGGCAAGGTCGAGCTGTCCTACCGGCCGATCGCCTTCGATGGCACGATCGCGCCGACCCAACTGACCTTTGCGATCAATTCGGGTGAGCAGCCCGGTCTCACGATCGACCCCGTCGAGGTCAAGCCCCTGGACCAAATCCCGCCGCCGTGCGATGAAGCCGCGGGGTCGTGCCAGATCGGCTTTGACGGGGTCCCGGAGCTGGAGGTCTACGATCTTACGGCCGCAACCTGGCGGCGCCTGCCGCACCCCCAGGGCGGGAAGAGGTATGCCGTCGCGGAGCCGCAACGCTACGTGGACCCGGCCAGCGGGACGGCCCGCATCCGGTTCGTGAACGAGAGAAGTGACGGCGTCGGGTTTCAGTTCGACGTCACGATCTCGGGGGACATGAAGTGAGAATCATCGTCAAGACCGAAGGGCTGGTCAAGCGCTACGACGGCAAGCTGGCCGTGGCCGGCGTGGACCTGAGCATCGAGGAAGGGGAGATCTTCGGGCTGGTCGGCCCCAACGGCGCGGGCAAGACGACCACGCTGCGGATCCTTGGAACGCTCATCCGGCCATCGGCGGGCACGGCCGAGATCGCCGGCATGTCCGTCACCGGGAACCCGGACGGCGTCCGTCGCGTCCTCGGGTTCATGCCCGACGCATTCGGTGTCTACGACGACATGAAGGTCTGGGAGTACCTCGATTTCTTTGCTCGCTGTTACGGCATCCCAGCCGCCGGACGTCGTCGGATGATCGGCGACCTGCTCGAGTTGGTGGACCTCGCCGACAAGCGCGATTCGTATGTCCAGACGCTGTCGCGGGGCATGCAGCAGCGGCTCTGCCTGGCGCACGCACTCGTCCATGATCCGCAGATCCTGCTGCTCGACGAGCCGGCCTCCGGGCTCGATCCGCGCGCCCGAGTGGAGCTGCGCGAGCTGCTTCGCGAGCTCCGTGCCCTGGGCAAGACGATCCTGATCAGCAGCCACATCCTGCCCGAGCTCGAGGAGCTGTGCACGAGCGTCGCGATCGTGGATCGCGGCCAGGTCCTGGCCCAGGGTCGCGTGTCCGAGATCGAGAAGCGACTTCGTTTTGGCGCGGTGTTGCGCGTGCGACTCCTCGCCGAAGGTGAGGCCCTGGAGGACGCCCGAGTCCGCTTCGCGGCCGACCCGGATGTGGCGAGTGCAGTCCTGCTCGACGACGGGACGATCGAACTCGGCTTCCGGGGCGACGACGCGGCCACGGCCCGCCTGCTGGCCCAGTCCGTCGCGACCGGCCTGCCTATCGTCAGCTTCGCCCGCGCGGCCAGTGACCTTGAGGAGCTCTTCCTCCAGGTGACGTCGCCGGACCGTCAACCGCTGGAAGCCGCATAGGAGGGCGCGGGATATGACCGAAGGACTTGTCACGGCTCCCGATCGCCCGCGCGCATCTCGGCGGATGCTCTCGTTCGGGAGGACGGCCGGCGGCGTAGCGGCCATCGGCGTCAAGGAACTGCGCGGCCGGATGCGTGGCCGGCGCGCGTTCGTCATCCTGACCCTCTACCTGATCCTGCTCGCCGGCTTCGCGCTGATGGTCGAGACCCTGATCGAGCGGAACTACACGTCCGGCTTCGGGAATCCTTCGGCGCAGGCGGCCGCATCGATCGGGCAGGGCATCTTTGCCGCCCTCCTGATGCTGGAGACCCTCCAGGTCGTCTTCCTGTCCGGCTCATCCACCGCGGGCGCGATCAGCCTGGAGCGCGAGAAGCAGACGCTCGACCTCCTGGTCGTCACGCCGATCACCTCGCTCGCCATCGTCCTCGGCAAGCTGTTGTCGACACTGGTCTATGTCTTCCTGCTCATCGCGGCCTCCCTGCCGCTGATGGCCGTCGTATTCGCCTACGGCGGAGTCGGCCCGGAGGACGTGCTGCGCGGCTACGCGGTCCTCGTCGCCACGGCCGTCGGCCTGGGTTCCTTCGGCCTGCTCTGCTCGAGCCTCGTCAAGCGCACCACCGCGGCCACGGCGATCACGATCTTCGGTGTCCTGGCGATGACCATCGGGACGCTCTTCGTGCTCGTGTTCTGGACCGCGATGGGGACGTTCGACAACAACGGCAACCGCGTTGGCGGCCTGTTCGGGATGCGCGCTCCGGCCGTGCTGGCGTACATCAATCCGTTCATCGCGCAGGCGGACGTGATGTGCGGCACGGAGACGAGCTTCGGCGGCTGGTGCTCGGCGGTGGCTGGCATCGTCCCCGGCGAGAACGGCGTCGTGACCGACCAGAACGGCGTCATCGTCACCGACCCCGGGGTCGTGCAACCGATCCTGCAGGCCGTACCACCGGATGGCAGATTTGCACCGGACAAGGGCGTCATGAGCGACGATGTCGGCCCGCGGCCCGTGCAACCGTTCGGCCCGCAGCGCGACACGCTCTGGCCGAAGAGCATCCTGACCTGGGGGATCCTGTCCATCATCTTCATCTTCCTGTCCATCCAGGCCGTTTCACCGACCCGCCGGTGGCGGTTCCGTCGTGGACCCCGAGCGACCGGCCAGGTGCCTGGATGACGATCCGACGCCCTGGTCGAGGACGTGGGTCACCGGCTCAGGCCGTGGCGATCGTCCCGGCAGATCCGCGCCGGGTCCTGGACGGCTCCCTGGACCCGGCCATCCTCGCGATCCGATCCGCGCTTGCGGGCCACCGACGACGACTCTGGTTCCGACGCATCGTTCGCCGGTCTTGGATCGCGCTGGCCGTCGTGGCCGTTTCCGAAGCCCTCCTCTGGATGGTGGCGCGGATCATCCCGCTCGAGTCCGCATCACTGGTCGCGGTGGGGCTCCCCGTTCTGGCTGCCGTGGGTCTCCTGGTCGCCGCCGTGATGGCCAGACCGTCCATCGGCGAAACGGCGCTGGCCGTGGACGGTGAGGGCGGGCTCGGCGACCGGATCTCGAGCGCGCTCGAACTTGCCGTCGCATTTCCAGCGTCTGCTGGACCGCACGATGAGCTCGAACCCGGCGCCGATGTGACCAACGGCCCGGTCGACGAGGCGACCGAACGCGATCGATTCGTCCGCCGCCAGCGCGGTGACGCCCTGGCCGCGGTCCGTCTTGCCCCCGCGCTGTTCAAGCCGCGATTCTCGCGCGCGCCTGCAGTCGTGACCCTGGCCGCCATCCTGGTCCTCGTCCCGGTCCTGGTGCTACCCAATCCGCAGGATGCCGTCATCGCCCAGCAGCGTGACGTCCGCGAAGCCGCCGATCGCCAGGCGGAGCGCCTGGACAAGCTCGCCGACGAGCTCGCCGTGAAGGGCCAGACCCCGGAGGACCCGCGCACGAAGCTCGCCCAGGAACTGCGCGATCTCGCGAGGAAGCTCCGTGAGCGGCCGACAGAACTGGCCATGAACCTGCGGCAGCTTGCGTCGGTGGAGAGCGACGTCCGGGCACGGCTCGATCCTTCCACGGAGCAGAAGGCCTCCGCGTTGACCTCGCTGTCACGAGCCCTGTCCCGCGCGGCCACGGGCGACCCGCAGGCGAACCGCGACGGGGACCCGAAGAAGACGCAGGAAGACCTGGACCGGCTGGCCGAGAAGCTTGAGGCGCTCACTCCCGAGGAACAGGCGGAGCTGGCCAAGCAACTGGCCGAGATGGGGGCGACGGCTTCTGGAGCAGACGGTGGAGCGGCGACGGCCTTGAGCGAGGCCGCGAAGAGCCTGGCCCAGGGCGATACGGCCGGGGCTCGATCCGCGCTCGACCGGCTGGGCAAGTCGCTCACGGGCGCGCAGGCCCGCACGACGACGAACCGGGACCTCGCGCAGGCTGCGTCGCGATTGCAGGATGCTCGCCGCGAGCTGGCCGACGCCGGTCGCCAGGGTCAGGGCCAGGCGCAGGGGCAACCGCAAGGGAGCCCGCGGCCGGGGAGCAGCCCGGGTACAGGGCAAGGTCAAGGGCAGGGTCAGGGCCGAGGTCAGGGCCAAGTTCAAGGTCAGGGTCAAGGTCAAGGGCAGGGCCAAGGTCAAGGTCAAGGGCAGGGTCAAGGGCAGGGTCAGGGCCAAGGT
>JACCVB010000132.1 GCA_013698385.1 Chloroflexota bacterium | reverse complement strand
CGAGCGTCCGCAGATAGCGATAGACGGTCGAGAGCGGTGTTTCCAGGAGCACGCTCAGTTCGTCGGCCCGGATCTCGCCACGGTCCGAGATCGTCAACAGGAGTCGAAGCCCGCGGGCCAGGGAACTGTCGTCCGAGGCTTCCTCCGGTGGACGATCACGGGCCGTCGTCATCAGAATCGTCCGGCGGCGATGAGCGGCACCAGCGGCTCGACGTCCGGCACGTGATCGCCCAGAGCGAGGAACGGCACCGTCTCGCGGATCGCCCCGAGCGCCCGTCGCGTGCCCGTTCCGAGTCGAAGCCCGCGCAGATCGACCGCCTGCGCCGCGACGGCGAATTCGATGGCCACGATGCGCCCCCCGAGTTCGATCATGTCTGCCACACGTCGGGCAGCCAGCGGCGCCATCGTGGCGCGGTCCTCGATCCCTTCAGCATGGACGGTGGAGCTCATCTCGAACGACACGGGCTGGGCCAGCAGGCGCGCCTCGGCGCCCAGCGACTGGACCGCGATCCCCAGATAGTACAGACCGGGTTCGGCTGTGTCGGGTACCGGCACGAGACCGGTCGGCAGGCCGCTCCACGGCGTTTCCAACAGCTTGACGCTTCGCTCCGCGGAGGCCGACAACGCGCTGGCCAGGACGATCCGCAGGTGATCGAGCGCCGCGGCCAGCGGCAGCATCTCGAAGTTCGCCACGGAGATGACCCGATCCTCGTCGACCAGCACGATCGGGTTGCCCTGCGACGCGTTGAGCTCGATCGCGAGGTGAGCGTCGACATGCACAAGCGTGTCCCGACACGCCCCCTGGATCTGGGGCAGGTTGCGGAACGTCAGGGGGTCCTGGAGCGACCTCGCCCGCCCCACGTCCCACAGTTCGCTACCCTCCAGCAGGGAGCCGAGTCGCGCCAGCGAATCCCTGAGTCCTGGGTACGGCCGAACCTGGCCGATCGCCGGATGGATGATGGAGAGGTTCGCCGCGAGACCCTCCAGGCTAAGGGCGCCCGCCACATCCATCGTATCGACCAGGGTGATCGCGTCGGTGACGGCGAGGGCGGCCCAGGCCGTGGAGAACGCGTTGTTCGCGAGCAGGGCGAGGCCCTCGCCGGCCTGGAGCGGCACGTCGTTGAACAGCTCGACGGCGAGATCGGCCATCGGCGCCAGATCGCCCTGGCCGATCGATCCGAGCGTCCGGATGCGCGGGAGTGCCCCGTCGTTCAAGGCCCGGACGAGGGTCTCGGCGAGAAGCGGACGGACGCCAGGAGAGCCCTCCGCCAGGTGGCCGGCGAGGCGCAGCATCGTGCCCCGAACGAGGTCCGCCGGTGCCGGCGGGCCCTGCCCCACGGCGGTGTTCCTGAGGATCCGCGAGGCATAGTCAGCGGCCTCGTTCGCCCCGACCGGGACCCGCTTCAGGACCCCGACCGCCGTGCTCGAACCATAGACCGGCTCGCCACGAGCGAGGACCCTCTCCACCGTGGCGCGGGACCGGATCATCCGATCACGGGCGTCGTCCGCCAGCGCCACCGGCTCGCCGTCGCGCGCGACCCGCACGAGCGCGGCTCGATCTAGCGTCCGGCCGGTCACTGCGACGGTCACGCGGGGCACCCTCCAATAGATGGGGAGTCGCGACAGTACCGCATGGCGCCCGCTCAGCGATACTTCGCGACATGCGCATCACGGCGATCCACCTGGACCGGTTGCGGGTTCCGCTTGATCCGCCCTTCCCGGCCGCCTGGGATCCGGAGCCCCGTCACAGCTTCCTGGTGACGATCGTGCGGGTCGAGACGGATGAAGGTGTCGTCGGCATCGGCTCTGGCGACACCATGGACGGCTTCTCGGCGTATGAGCACCTGTTCCTCGGCGGGGACCCGCTGGCCATCGTCCGCCACGTCCGCGTCCTCGAGACCATCGACTTTCACGCCGGCCGCTACTGGCCGCTGGAAGTCGCCCTATGGGACATCGCGGGGCAGGTCGCGGGTCTGCCGGTCGCGACCCTGTTCGGCGGCGCCGCGGAGGGGATCCCGGCCTACGCTTCGTGCGGGATGCTCCTGCCGGCCGCGGAACGTGCCGAGTCGGCCTTGCGACTTCGCGAGGAAGGGTTCCGGGCGCTCAAGATCCGGGTGGATCCAAGGCAGCTCGGCGATGGCCTCGCCGCCGTGGCCGCGACGCGACAGGCGGTCGGCGACACGATGGCGATCATGGTCGACCTCAACCAGGGCTGGCGGATGGCCGGCGACACAAGCCCGGCGCTGGACCCGGCCGGCGCCCGCGACGTCATCGCCCGCCTGGCCGAGTACGACGTCCTGTGGGTCGAAGAGCCGCTGGCCGGCACGGACCTGCGGGGGCTGGCGGCATTGCGGGCCGGCGGGCTCGGGACGCGCATCGCTGGAGGCGAGATGACGAGGACGTTCAACGAGACCCTGGCCGCCCTGGATGCGGACGCGTTCGACGTCTATCAGCCTGATGCCGTCCTCGCCGCGGGCATGCTCCGGACGCGCACGGCGGGCGAACTCGCCCTGGCCCGCAACCGCTGGTTCACGCCGCACACCTGGACGAATGGGATCGGCCTGTTGGCCAATCTGCATGTCGTGGCCGGGGTGGGTGGCGGGCCGTTCGTCGAGTTCCCGTACGACCCGCCCGGCTGGACCGTGGAGCGGCGCGACGCGATGCTGGCCGAGCCGGTGCGGCCGGGCCCGGACGGCGTGCTGCAAGTCCCGAGCGCCCCTGGACTCGGGATCACCCTGGACGAGGCGGCCGTGCGCCGGTTCGCAGCGTGACCACCACGGCCGAATGGCTCGACCGGGCGGCCCAGCTCGCCCCGCGCAACGAGCTGTTCATCGATGGGCGGTCCGTGCCGGCAGCCTCTGGCCAGACCTTCGACGACATCGCCGGCCGGGACGGCTCGGTCATCACCCGGGTCGCCCAGGGCGATACCGAAGATGTCGATCGAGCGGTCGGCGCGTCGCGCGCCGCATTCGATGACGGTCGCTGGGCCCGCCAGACGCCGGCCGATCGCAAGCGCGTCCTGCTGCGACTGGCGGAGCTCGTCCGAACGAACTTGGACGAGCTCGCCCTGCTCGAGTCGCTCGACGTCGGCAAGCCGATCCGCGACACGCTCGCAGTGGACGTGCCCTCGTGCGCGACGACCCTCCAGTGGTATGCCGAGACGATCGACAAGACCTATGGCGAGGTGGGTCCGACCGGTCCCGACGCCCTGTCGCTCGTGACCCGCGAACCGATCGGCGTCGTGGCCGCGATCGTGCCCTGGAACTACCCGCTCATCATCAGCGCCTGGAAGCTCGGTCCGGCGCTGGCCGCCGGCAATTCGGTCGTGCTCAAGCCGGCGTCGCAGTCGCCGCTCAGTGCCCTGCGCCTGGCCGAACTAGCCAGCGAGGCGAGGCTCCCGGACGGCGTGCTGAACGTCGTGACCGGCCCGGGTGCCGTCATCGGCAACGCCCTGGCGCGTCATCCGGGGGTGGACAAGATCGCGTTCACCGGCTCGACCGAAGTCGGCAAGTCGCTCCTGCGGGCGGTCGGCGATTCGGACGTCAAGGCGATCTCGCTGGAGCTAGGCGGCAAGAGCCCGCAGGTCGTTCTGGCCGATGTGGCCGACCTGGATGCGGCCGCTTCGGCCATCGGCTGGGGCATCTTCTACAACAGCGGTCAGACCTGCAACGCGGGGTCGCGGTTGGTCGTCCATCGCTCGCTGCGGGAGGAGCTGGTCGGTCGGATCGCGGAGCTCGGGGCGCGCCTGGCACCGGGTGAGCCGCTGGATCCCCGGACGCGCCTGGGCGCGATCGTCGACGACCGCCAGCTGGCCAAGGTCCTGGGCTACATCGACCTCGGTCGCGAGGAGGGCGCGCGGATCGTGGCCGGCGGGGCGCGGGCACGCGAGGACAGCGGCGGCTACTTCATCCCGCCCACGATCATCGACGGGGTCGACAACGCGATGCGGGTCGCGCGCGAGGAGATCTTCGGCCCGGTCCTGACCGTGACCGAATTCGAGGACGAGGCCGACGCGATCCGGATCGCCAACGACTCGCCATTCGGCCTGGCGGCCGGGCTCTGGACGCGGGACGTCAATCGAGCCCATCGCCTGTCGCGATCGATCCGGGCGGGGATCGTGTGGGTCAATACGTTCGATGCCGCCGACATCACCGTCCCGTTCGGCGGCTTCAAGCAGTCCGGCTTCGGGCGCGACAAGTCACTCCACGCGCTCGACGGCTACACCCAGCTCAAAACGACCTGGTTCGACCTGTCCGGCTGAGCGGCCTTGGGACGTCACGCACAGTGACGTCCTGCACATGAACATGCAACGAACCGCGCCGAATCCGTCGATTCCTACGGCCAGACTCGCACCTTCATCGGCGCCGCGTCAGCAGGAGTGACACGGGCACCGGAGATGGTAGACAGAACGTTCACCGCGCCGGTTGAGGAGAACGTCCCATGAGGCAGCTCGGGTGGGTGGCCATCGCCCCATTTGTGACGGCTGGTGCGCCAGCGCCCCGGCCATCCCCGGTGTCGACTCCGCCGGCCACGGTGCGGGAACTGCCGACATCCGCGGCACAGCATCTCGGCCTGGCACCGCCCCAAGCTTGTGCGGGCATCGGCCTTGCCCGGCTCGGCCGAGGCCAGCCCAAGGTCGACGACGGGGCGGCCCTCGTCGACGCGGCCAGCGTCCTGCCAGAACATCGACGTCGCGCCGGCCAGGCGAAGGGCCGCCTCGGGATCGGTCGTGCAGAGGGACTCGAGCGCCGGCGCGACCTCCGCGGCAACGGTCAGGAGGGCGGCGCTGTGCTCCTCGCGCTCGGTCGGGTCGGCGGCCGCCAAAGCCTCAGCCAGCGCCAGGATCTCGCGGGCCCCGCTCGACCGGGCCCGGCCCGTCCGCGGCGGATCGGCTGTCGACATCCTCCGGCATCAACGACTCCCTTCAGGTCGACCCGCGCTCGACCGAGACCTTCATCCGGGGCGGTCGTCCGTCCAGCGTGCGACGTTGGCCAGGATCATCTCCGGGCGCGCGTAACTCTCGCACAGCATCCGGTGGTAGAGCGCCTCCTCGGCCGAGCGGACCGGCTCGTTCGTCGCGGCACGATAGGCGTCGAGGTCGATGCCCGCCAGGAGCGGTCCAAGCGCCTCGTCGAGCAGGTCGACCGTCCCGCTGCCCTCGTCGAACTGCTCCTTGCCGCGCCAAACGATGTCGGCCGGCAGAAGGTCCTCGCACGCCTTGCGCAGGATCCACTTCTCCACGAGCTTCCCGTCGGGCGAGGCCATGAGCTTCAGCTCCGGCGGCACGGTCAGGGCCAGCGCGATGAAGTCCGTGTCCAGGAACGGCACGCGACCCTCCAGGCCGTGGACCATCGTCAGTCGGTCCACCCGCTGAAGGTTGATGTTGTGCAGTGTCGCCACGGATCGGCAGAGCTCCTGGTGCAGGGTCGCCGGGTCGCCCACGGTCTTGTGGTAGGCATAGCCCGCGAACAGTTCGTCGGCGCCTTCGCCGGTCAGGATCACCTTCACCTGCTCGGCCGCCAGTCGCGAACAGAAATAGGTCGGGATCGCGCTGCGGACCAGGTCCTGGTCGAACGATTCGAGGGCGTGGACGATCTCTGGCAGCTTCTCGATCACCTCCGCCGGCGTCATCAGGTACTCGTGATGGATGGACCCGATGTGGGCGGCGACCCGCCGCGCGGCTTCGATGTCCCGCGAGCCCGCGAGCCCGACCGAGAACGTGTGCAGCTGATCGACATGCTTGCGCGCGATCGCCGCGATGACGCTCGAATCGAGACCGCCCGACAGGAAGGCACCGACCGGCACATCGCTCATCAGGTGCGAGGCGATCGCGTCCTCCAGGCCCTCGCGCACGAGCGCGACGTGCTCCGCCACGGAACGCGAGACGGGCAAGGCGGTGGGCACCTCGTAGTACGGCGTGAAGCCCGTCTTGCTGTCGTACCAGGTCCCGGCCGGGAACTCGTGCAGCTCGTCCACCCAGTCCGCGAGCGCCTTCATCTCCGAGGCGAAGGCCAGCACCAGCACGCCGTCCGAGTCCTGCCCCCGGCCGTAGTAGAGCGGCTTGATGCCGATCGGGTCGCGCGCCAGGAAGAGTCGATCCGGATCGGAGATCGCGAAGGCGAACATCCCCTTGAGCGCGGTGGGCGTGTCCGTGTCGCGCTCCTCGAAGAGGTGCAGGACGGCCTCCGTATCACTCATCGTGGCGAAGGTGTGCCGCGTGACGAGGTCGGGGCGAAGGGTCGGGAAGTTGTAGATCTCGCCGTTGGCGACGATGGCCATGGCGCCCGTTTCATCGAAGATCGGCTGCTGACCGCCACTCGGATCCATGATCGCCAGGCGTCGGTGGCCGAGGACGCCGCCCGGTTGCCCGTGCAGGCCCGCGCCGTCCGGCCCGCGATGAGCGATGCCGTCCATGACCTGCCGGGCCCGCACCTCGTCGGCCGATCCCCAGATGCCCGCGATCCCGCACACGGCCCCCATCATATGGGCGAGACTGGGGGAGAGGGCGGGCCGCACGAGCGGGACCTCGGCGCCGGTACTCTACTCGTGCGTCGAACCCGATCAGAGGAACCCACGTGACCGACATCGACCCGACAGACCTCGCCGGCCCCGAAGGCGGCGCCCGCCGGCGGCGAAGTGGCGGTCGACCGACGGGCGAGCGCAGCCGCCTGCCGCAGCAACGCCCGTGGGCCCAGCCTCGCATGCGCTACGCCCCGACAGAGGTGATCTCCGCCGACGAGCTCGAGTCGATCCACCTGGCGTCGCTGCGCATCCTGTCCGAGATCGGCATGGATTTCCTGGACCCGGATGCCCGCGAGCTGCTCCGTGCGGCCGGCGCCGAGACATCACCGGACACGCAGCGGGTCCGGTTCGATCCGGACATGGTCAACGAGACGATCAAGACCGCACCGTCGACGTTCACGCTCCACGCCAGGAACCCGGCGCACGACCTCCAGATCGGCGGCGATTGGATGGCGTTCGGGGCCGTGGCCAGTCCGCCGAATGTCTCGGATCTCGACCGCGGCCGACGGATCGGCAACCGCGAGGACTACCGGAACCTGCTGCGACTGGCGCAGCTGCTGAACCCGATCCATTTCCTGGGCGGCTACCCGGTGGAGCCGGTCGACCTGCATCACAGCGTGCGCCATCTGCACGCAACGCACGACTCGCTGACGCTCATGGACAAGGCGATCCACTGCTACAGCCTCGGTCGCCAGCGCAACATCGACTGCCTGGAGATGATCCGCATCGCGCGTGGCGTGGACGAGGCGACGCTGGACGAGGAGCCATCGATCTTCACGGTCGTCAACTCGAGCTCGCCGCTTCGCCTCGATACGCCGATGCTCCAGGGCATCATGGAGTTCGCCCGCCACAACCAGATCGTGTGCATCACCCCGTTCACCCTGTCCGGCGCGATGGCCCCCGTGACCCTGGCCGGCGCGCTCAGCGAGCAGAACGCGGAAGCCCTCGCCGGGATGGTCCTGACCCAGGTCGTGCGCCCGGGAGCCCCGGTCATCTACGGCGGGTTCACGTCCAACGTGGACATGCAGTCGGGCGCGCCGGCCTTCGGTACCCCGGAATACATGCGCACGGCGATGATCGGCGGCCAGCTGGCGCGTCGCTACGACGTGCCCTATCGATCGTCCAACGTCAGCGCGGCGAACGCCGTGGACGCGCAGGCGGCCTACGAGTCCGTGTTCTCGCTGTGGGGCGCGATCATGGGCGGGGTCAACCTGCTGATGCACGGTGCCGGCTGGATGGAGGGCGGGCTCCACGCGGGCTACGAGAAGATGATCCTGGACGCCGAACTGCTGGGCATGGTGGAGGCGTTCCTGGAGCCCGTCATCGTGGACGAGGCGACGCTCGCGTTCGACGCCATCGGGGAGGTCGGCCCGGGCGGCCATTTCTTCGGTGTGGGGCACACCCAGTCGCGCTTCCGGACGGCGTTCCACAAGCCGATGCTGAGCGACTGGCGCAACTACGAGACCTGGGAGGAGGCCGGCTCGCCCCAGGTTCCCGAGAAGGCCAACCGCATCTGGAAGGAACTGCTGGCCTCCTACGAGCCGCCGCCGATCGATCCGGCCACCGCCGAGGAACTCGATGCGTTCGTCGCCCGTCGCGTCGCGGAAGGCGGCGTCCCGACCGACTACTGACCGTCCTTGTCAAATGCAGGTGCTCCCCTTGACATCAGATGTCTCGACCTACAACATCACGCATCATGGCTCGTACGACGCTTGATCTTGATCCCATCGTGACCCAGGCCCTGCGGCAGCGCGCGAAGCTCGAGGGCAAGAGCATGGGCCAGGTGGCTTCGGAGCTGCTGACTCGCTCGATCGCTGAGTCGGAAACGCCGGAGCCGGTCGCGTTCGAGTGGAAGACACACGACATGGGGCCTCCCTTGATCGACCTCGAGGACAAGGACGAGCTCTATCGGATCCTCGACGAGGGATGAGCGCAGCGATCGACGCGAATATCCTCGTCTACGCCGACAACGTCGAGGATCCGACTCATGACATCGCGCGCGCCCTGATCCAACGGCTGTCCGCCGGACCGGATCTCCTCTACCTCTTCTGGCCGGTCATCCTCGGATACGTCCGGATCGCGACGAACCCACGAATCCTCCGTCGACCGATCCCGCCGGTAGACGCGATCCATAACATCGGATCCCTCCTCGCGCTGCGGCACGTCGTGGCGCCAGGCGAGCGCGAGGGATTCTGGCGATCGTATATCGCGTCCGGGGGGATCTCGGCTCGCGGCAACGCCGTGCCGGATACACACCTGGCCACCCTGATGCGGGAGAATGGCGTGCGCATCCTGTACACCCGAGATCGCGGCTTTCGCCGGTTCGACTTCATCGATGTCCGTGATCCGTTCAGCCACAAGATCAATGAAGGGGCCTCGTGAAGACAGATACCCAGGTCGTCGTCATCGGCGGAGGCGTCGTCGGCGCATCCGTCCTCTATCACCTGACCAAGGCCGGTTGGACGGACGTCATGCTGCTGGAGCGGCGCGAGCTGACCGCGGGTTCGACGTGGCACGCCGCCGGCGGGATGCACACGCTCAACGGCGACCCGAACGTCGCGAAGCTCCAGCAGTACACGATCAAGCTTTACGAGGAGATCCAGCGGGTCTCGGGCCAGGACTGTTCCATCCACCTGCCC
>JACCVB010000113.1 GCA_013698385.1 Chloroflexota bacterium | reverse complement strand
GCCCAGGCCGTCCACCTGCCGCTCATCGCCCGGCTCAGCGACCGCTTCCGGCTGGCCGCCCTGTGCGACCTGTCGCCGACGCTCCTGCGCGTGATGGGTGAGCGCTATGGCGTCCCCCCCGAGGCACGGACCACGGACCTCGCGACGATGCTGGGCATGGAAGGTATCGACGGCGTCGTGATCCTGACCGGCGGTTCGCACGGTGGTGCGGCCCAGGCGGCCCTTGACCGCGGCATCCCGGTCCTGTGCGAGAAGCCGCTGGCGCACACGCTCGCAGAGGCTGATCGCCTTGCAGCCTCTCCCGCCGCGGATCGGCTGCTCCTTGGCTACATGAAGGTCTTCGACCCAGCGGTGGAGACGGCCAGACGGCGATTCCTCGACCCGGACTCGGGACTGGGCGACCTCCGCCAGATCGAGGTGACCGTCCTCCACCCGACCAACGAGTCGCAGCTCGCCTTCGCCCACCTCGCGCCTGCCCCGGCCGACATCGACCCAGAGGTCATGGAGCGCCTACACGTGGAGTCGGCCCGGCTTCTGGCCGTCGCCCTCGGGAACGACGCCGGCTCCGAGTTCGGTCGCCTCTACGGCGGCATCCTCGTGGGAAGCCTTGTCCACGAACTGGCGGTCATCCGGGCCGTGACCGGCGACCCTGGGCCCCTCCAGATCGACCACGTCGACCTCTTTCCGGCGGGTGCCTGGCCTCCTTCGATCACCATCGCGGCGCGCCGGTCCGACGGCGCCCGGGTCGCCATCGGCTGGCACTTCCTCGACCGCTACCCGGCCTACCGCGAGGAGGTTCGGTTCCATCATCGAGGCGGCTCCATCGAGCTCACGTTCCCGGCACCCTACCGCCTCCACCTGCCCACGAAGCTGGTCGTCTCGACGGGGGGCGACGAACGCCGATCCCAGTTCCACTTCGAGGCGATCGACGAGGCATTCGAGGTGCAGCTCTTGGCCTTTCGCGACCTCGTGCGGGATGGCGCTGCGCCACGGACGGGAATCGCCGACGGCCGGACCGATCTGGTGACGTGCCAGCGCATCGTCGCGCGCCTGGCCGCCGATCGGGGGATCGAGATCGGCGGCGAGGCAGGCCGCGCATGACGACGATCATCGACCCACCGACCGGCCACTCGCCGTCGGCTGACGATGGCCCGGCGATCATCCACCTCGTCCCGCACACTCACTGGGACCGCGAGTGGTACGAGCCGTTCCAGACCTTCCGGATGCGCCTCGTCGAGCTCGTCGATGGCCTGCTCGATGGGATGGAAGCCGACCGCCGACTCGCCTTCACGCTCGACGGCCAGGTGGCGACGGTCGACGACTACCTCGAGGTCCGACCGGACGGCCGAGCCCGGATCGAGCGACTGATCGCCGAGGGACGCCTGGCGATCGGACCGTGGCAGATCCTGATGGACGAGTTCCTCGTGTCGGGCGAGACGATCGTGCGCAACCTGGAGCTCGGCTGGCATGCGGCCGAGGCGCTCGGTCGGGCGATGCCGATCGGCTATCTGCCAGACATGTTCGGGCACATCGCCCAGATGCCCCAGATCCTGCGCCGCGCGGGCATCGACCAGGCCGTCGTCTGGCGCGGCGTTCCGGCGGCCATCGACCATCACGCCTTCACCTGGGCGGGCCCGGACGGTTCCACGGTCCGGACGGAATACCTCGTCGGCGGTTACGGCAATGGCGCGTACCTGCTGGCCATCCCGGATCGGCTGGGCGAGAAGGTCGGTCGCTACTTCGAAGGCCGACGTCCGTTCTATGGCGACCGATCCGTCCTCGCGATGTACGGGACGGACCACGCCGTGCCATCCCCGCGGCTAGCGGACATCGTCGCCCAGGCCAACGAAGCGCGCTCGGACATCGCCGTCCGGATCGAGACGCTGAGCGATTACATCGGGGGCGTCGCCGCCTCGACCGACTCGCTCCCGACCCATACCGGCGAACTCCGCTCGGCCGCCCGGGCGAACATGCTCATGAACGTGGCCTCCGCCCGGATGGACATCAAGGCCGCGGCCGCCCGCGCGGAACGGCTGCTCGAGCGCTACGCGGAACCGCTCGCCACGCTCCACGATGAAGCTTGGCCGGATCGCCTGCTCGAACTGGCGTGGCGCCGGCTTATCGACAACTCCGCCCACGATTCGATCTGTGGCTGCTCGCATGACGCGGTCGTCGACCAGGTCCTGACCCGATTCGCCGAGGCGGACCAGATCGCCCGGGGCGTCATCCGGATGGCCCTCCGGGGCGCGGCCGCCTCGGCGCCCCGTGGAGGTTGGGCGATCGTCAATCCGTCGCCGCGTGAACGGGCCGACCTGGTCGAGCTCGAAGTCGACAGCCACGCCGGATGGCAAGCGATCGAATTGGAACTCGCCGACGGCCGACGAGTGCCGACCCAGACGATCGAACGCCCGGAGTCCGTGTTGCGCCGGATGCGCCTCACCGGGAGCCAGCTCACCGAATTGTTCGAGCGACGCCTGCACGGCCGCGAGCTGTTCGGCCATTCGCTTGACGGTCACCGGATCGATCGCGATGGGCCGACGCCACGGCTGGACCTGCTCATGGACGACCCATCGACACCGGACGATTTCGATGTCGATGAGTTGATCGACGCCGTCCGGGCGGCGACCGCCTCCGACCTTGGCCAGATCTGGGACGTCGTCGTCCTGCGCGGTGATCGACAGCGGATCGTGGCGGCCATCCCGGTTCCGGCCCTGGGTTGGAGCGTGGCCCGCGCGGTGGAGGCCGGCGAGTCGGTCGAGCCGGTCGATGGGGTCGACGCCGCCGTTGTCGGTGTCGCCAACCCGGTCGTCGTCGGAGAATGGTCGCTCGCCAACCACCTCGTGCACCTGGAGGTGGCCGACGATGGGACCTTCAGCCTGAAGGGCGACGGCGTCCGACTGACCGGCGTCGGCCGGATCGTGGACGGCGGCGATTTCGG
>JACCVB010000102.1 GCA_013698385.1 Chloroflexota bacterium | reverse complement strand
CTTCATAGATGACCAAGTCATCCCAGCCCGGCATCGCGAAGTCGTGATCGCCCCAATCGAAGGCGGCCGCGTCATAAACCACGGCATTGCCGATCGAATTGGTGACCTGCCGAGCGTACGGGTCCAGGCGCGACAGGTCGCCATCCGGTGTCCGGATCATGAACCGGTATTCGTCGCCCGGCCGGACGTCGGCCAGGTCTGCGGAGAACGTGCCGCTCGTCCGGTCGCCGTCCGGTTGGAGTTCATGCCGTGTGCCTGCCCAGTCGTCGAAGGTGCCGGTCACGAAGACGGCGAGCGCGTGGGGCGCCCAGACCCGGAATGTGGTCCCGCTCCGGAACGGGACCGCGCCCATCCCCGGACGAGGTGAGGGCGCGATGGGCGGAGACGGATCGGACGGCGGCAGGTGACGGCCTCCTGGGGTCGCCGCCTCGAACGCGGGCGGACGCCTTAGCGTACGCATCTCGAGCCAGGAGCGTCCCTGCACCGCCGAGATGGTGGTACTGTTCCCGCGACGTGCGACAGATCAAGGTCGTCGCGGCGACGGCGCTCATCGCCATCGTTGCCACGGTCGCCGTCCCAGGACAGGTCGGCTCGCGGGCCCCCAGGCCGCTCGAGACCACCGCCCCGGATCTCTTCACGGAGGTGAGAATCCAGGCATCCGTCCGTGGGTCGGTGACGACGATCCAGCCGCTCGATCCAGGCGCCCGTTCCGATGGGAGCCTGGATCAGGACTCGACGATGCTCGAGCCGGCCTCGCGAACGGAGCCTCCCCAGGTTCGATCTGGGGCTGCCCAGCCGAAGCCGGACCGCGGCTTCGTCCTGAAGCCGGTGAAGCCCACCTGGCGCCATGACCCGGAGATCTCGTGGTACGGGCCAGGGCTGATCGGCAATGGCACGGCCTGCGGCAAGACACTCACGAGGACCCTGGTCGGCGTTGCCCACCGCTCGCTTCCGTGCGGCACGCTGGTCAGCTTCCGCTGGAAAGGCCGGGTCGTGACCGCGCCCGTCGTGGATCGCGGGCCGTATGTGTCCGGACGGACCTTCGACCTGACCTACGCCCTGTGCAAGAAGCTCGGGCACTGCTTCACGGGCCAGATCGACTACCGCTTCCCGTAGTTCGTCGCCGGGCTCATCGTCGGGCTCGGCCGCCGACCGGCTCGTCAGCCGACCGGCTGGTACCAACGGACGTCGTAGTCGAGTGCTCCCGGCTCCCCGTAGCGGAGGGCCGCCACGGCTTCGGTCTCCAGACCGGTTTGGTCGTGCGGGGAGACGGTCCTGAACGGAGACAATCGGATCGTCGCCCGATCCTTGACCCGATCGGTCGCCCACAGGCCGGCGATCCAGCCGTCCACGAGGAAGGTCGGCAGGAAGTCGCCGTTCTTCGTCCCGACGACATCGCGATACGGCTCCGGCAGGATCCGATCGCGGACCTCGTAGCCGATGATCACGCTGTCCCAGCGGGACAGGAACCGGGCCGGGGCCGGGACATCGCCGTCCGGCACTGAACGGTCCGCGAGGTCCAGCAGGGCTCGACCGTCCGGGCCGGTGTACGAGCGCAGCCGATCGCCAAGTGTCGCGGCCGCCGCGCGCAGCCGAGTGATCCGCGGCTGACCGACCCATTTGCCGACGTCCGAGAGCGAGGCCGGACCGTATGCGCTGAGGTAGCGCTCCATCGACGTCACGAGGGCGTCGTGTGGAGCGATGGTCGGCTGGTCCGGCAGCCAGACGTCGGCATCGAGATAGCGGGGCTTGCCATGCGAGCGCCAGAAGCCGCTGGGCGGGACGTGGACCAGGCCGCCGGAGCCACTCGCGATCCGGAAGAGGGTGTTGCGAACCCCCACCGGTGCGGTGCCGCTGAGCGCGTCACCCGGGACCTTGTCCGCGAGGTGGGCCTGGATCTCGGCGACCGTGCGCGGCTCGCGGCAGAACGCGAGCAGTTCGGCGTGAAGTCGCCCGACATCGATGCCGGCTCGACTGGCCGTCGGGTTCCAGTTCGCCCGCCGGGCTTCGACGCTGGCCGCGTCGAAGGCGCGGAAGTCGCGGGCGGCGACCAGGTGGAGGGTGGCCCGCATGATCGTGGCCTTGACCACGGATCCGTCCTGGAGGGCGGTCTCCAGATCCGACATCCGAAGGTCGCGCATGCGCGACCAGAGCGCGACGTACGGCGCGTTCGCATGCTGTGCCTGGAGGCCGGCGAGGCGGCCGATCACCTCGGCCACGGAACCTGCGTGTCGGTCGATGAGGCCCTGGCGCTGGAGGGTGGCCCGGTTCAGTCGGCGGAGGGTCAGCGTGTCGGTCGAGGTCACCCCGGCTCGCGATCCCGTTCGCCCGGCGCCCAGTCGGGTGGTGCGAGCTCGAACCCGTCGAATTCGAAGGCCGGCGTCACGATGCAGCCGACGAGCGTCCACGCCCCGAGCGGCCGTGCGGCCTGCCACCACCCGACGGGCACCACGACCTGCGGGACATCGCCGGTCGCCACGTCGCCGCCGAGCCGATGGGTCGTCGCCGCCGCGTCCGGGTCGCCATCGTGGATCGCCAGTTCGAGAGGATCGCCGGCGGAGTACTGCCAGATCTCGGCGGCGTCCACGCGATGCCAGTGCGAGCGCTGGCCTTCGGCCAAGAGGTAGAGGATCGCGCTGCCGACGGGACGCTGACCGGGGCTCGCCCCGGCCCGCCACGTCTCGACGAACCAGCCGCCCTCCGGATGAGGGCGCATCCCGAGGCGCTCGATGATCGTGGCCGCGGGGGTGGCGCTGCCTGGCGAGTCGTTCGCGGGTTGCACCTGTGAAAGGATGCCACCTCTGTTGCTGCGCGTGCGGCTGCGGGCGGCGTACCGTATGACCATGTGCCGAAGCATCAAGACCCTCCGTCGCCCGGGTGAATCGGCGACGACGGGCGAGCTGGAGGCTGCCGCCCGCCAGTACGTCCGCAAGCTCAGCGGCTTCCGCGAACCCTCGGCCCGGAACCAGGCGGCGTTCGAGACGGCGATCGCCGACATCTCGGCCGCCACGCGACGTCTGATGGAGTCGGTCGGCGTGCCGGTCGAAGACGGGCCCGATCGATGGACCGCCCGACCCACCGCCGTGCCGATCGCGCACCCGACCGCCCGAACCGACGCGCGGTGACATCCGATCGGCCGGGTTCAAGAGGCGATCCGCGGCCGCCCGTTCGCCAGATCACGACCTTGCCCGTGGTCGCGGTCCGTGGCGAGACGCTCGAAGTCCGTCCGGACCGGATCGTCGGTGAGGCGCCGCTGGAGATCCGGGCGGCCGGGCCGGGGCAGAAGCCGGTGGCCGTCGCGGTCACGATGCGAACCCCCGGTCACGAGGCGGAACTCGCGGTCGGCTTCCTGCGGACCGAGGGGCTGATCCAGGGGCCCGAGGTCGTCTCCACCGCGGCCGGTGACCCGGCGAGCCTGTCCCAGCCCGACGATACGATCGTCGTCCGCCTGTCGCGGGCGTTCGACGCCGGAGCCGTGGCCGAACGGCATTTCGTGGCCACCGCGTCGTGCGGGATCTGCGGCAAGGCGTCCATCGATGAGATCGCCGTCCGCTGCGACCCGTTACCGGACGGCCCGACCGTGACGCGGGCCGTGCTGCTGGCCCTGCCCGACCTCCTGCGGACGGCGCAGAGAGCCTTCGACCAGACGGGCGGGCTGCATGCGGCCGCGATGTTCAGCCCGAGAGGCGAACTCCTGGTCATCCGGGAGGACGTCGGCCGGCACAACGCCCTGGACAAACTGGTCGGCTCGCAGGTGCTGGCGGGGGCGTTGCCGTTGCACGACCGAATCGTGATGGTCAGTGGGCGGGTCAGTTTCGAGATCGTCCAGAAGGCGGCTGTCGCCGGGATCGCGGTGCTGTGTGCCGTTTCCGCGCCGTCCGATCTGGCGGTCGAGACGGCCCAGCGCCTGGGCGTGACCCTGGTCGGGTTCCTGCGCGGTGACGGTTTCAATGTCTACGCCCACGACCGTCGGATCGACCTGCGCGACCTGACCGGCTGGGCCTGACCGAGGCGCTCGGCCCGAGTCGCAGTTCGCCGGACCGCAGTCAGGTACGACTCCTCGTCGTGCTCGGCACGGGGATGGGACGAGTCGGCCTGGCGCAGGCCCTGAAGGGGCCCGGGGTGACCCGTTTCGTGCATGAGTCGTTGGTTTGTGCAAGATTTCGTGGGCTTCGGACGGGACCAAGAGCACACCGAGTCGTATGTGTCCCTAAGGGTTCGACCCCGAGACTCGCCCGTGGTGCGCGGTCATTCCCCGGCTCCCCGTGTGGGTCAGACGCAAACGAAACGGCGACCGGCACCGGCAGGGTCGTCGGCCTCCCCGATCATCGCGCCCCTCGAGCGTTCCATGAGACGGCCCGGAGGACCTCGATCCGTATCAACGCCCGAACGTCCAGGCGGTGCTCGCGATACTGGGAATACTTCTCTCGCAGCGCCGCCACCGCACCGGCATGTTCATCCGGCGCGTCAGTGGGTTCCAGTAGCGCCGCACGCCCTTGGATGCGCAACCAGGCGAGCTCCGTCCAGTCCTCCGACCAGCGATCCACCAGCAGCGTCACGTCTGGGCGCTTGACCAGGTCGCGCACGCGAGCGAGGGCGTGGGGATCGGCGACGCGCTTCGGCTTTTCGTCGAGCGGAGTGTAGAGGACGGCCGTCTTCCCGCCTCGTCCGGCCGACGATCCGTCTCCTCCGGCCAGAGGGCCGCCGCGTCCCGCCGTCGCGCGACTGGTCACCGTCGCGCCTTCGAACGGGCCGGCGACACCCACCAGCACGAAGCAACACGGCACGAGGCGCGGCAGACCATCCGGTGCGACGGTGGCCAGGGTCCCGCTCCGCGCCGCGGCGAGGAACGCGCGTTGCTCGGCGTCCATGATCGGCGGTCCGCTGGGCGGCTCGCTCACGAAGGAACGCCCGGTCAGGTCTTGGGTCGTTCGTTGACGAACTCGAAGCCGAACCGACCCTTGATGCACAGGTGGCCTTCCGTCACCGACGAGTCCAGCGGCGAGGTCACCTTCACGATGCGGTCGTCCTGGACGTGCAGCTCCACCGCGCAGCCCACCCCGCAATACGGGCAGATCGTCTCGGTCACGGTCTGCTGGGCCGGGTCCCACGTCCCGGCCGCGCGCATGTCGTACTCCGGCTTGGCCATAAGGGCGCCCGTCGGACAGACGCCGATGCAGTTGCCGCAGTAGACGCACGCGCTCTCCGGCAACGGCACGTTCTGCTCGGTCGAGATCCGCGCATCGAACCCGCGCCCCGCGACCGCGATCGCGAACGTGTTCTGGGCGTCCTCGCCGCACGCCTCGACGCACTTGTAGCAGAGGATGCACTTCGAGTAGTCACGCACATACAGCTCGTTGTCGACCTTCGTCGGCTGGGCAACGGTCGCCGCCCGGGCGTCGCCGGCGGGGGCGTGATGGTGCCCCGGATCTCGATCGTCGCGCTCACCCGCGGAGAGCGCCGCCGCGGGGGGACCGAAACGGGACGGATTCGCGCCGTAGCGGGCCATGTAGTCCGCGATGGACCCGTCCGGTACGGCCGGCCCGGCCAACGACACGTCGACCGACGAGCCGAGGAACTCAAGGACCACCTTGCGCGACGTCCGCACCCGCTCGGAATCCGTCTGGACCTCCATCCCGGGCTCCGCCGCGCGCGAGCAGGCCGGTACGAGGACGCGCGAGCCGGCGAGCTCCACGACACACACCCTGCAGACGTTGACCGGCGTCAGGTTCTCGGCGTAGCACAGCGTCGGCGTGTCGATGCCCTGCGCCCGGCACGCACCCAGCAGCGTCGTGCCGGCGGGCACGGACACGGGCACCCCGTCGATCGTCAGCTCGACCGGCGGTGGCGCGACGACCTCCGGCGCCACGGGCGGTCGACTCGAGCGTGCCGGCGGCTGCAGCACGATCTCGGTCAGGGGTTGCGCGGCGGGCGCCTGGCCGGCGTGGGGCGAATCCGCGTCCGGTGCCGGGTCCCGGGTCATGGACAGGCCGCGCGTATCGTCCGTCACCGGGCCACGCTCGTCACAGGGCCACCAGCTCCGGCAGGCGAAGCGCCGATTCGATCGCCGAAGATGCCGTCTGCCCGAGGCCGCAGATCGACGCATCACGCATCGTCTGCCCGATCTCCCCAAGCATGGCCAACTCCTCCTCGCGCGAGCGTACCGGCGCTCCCGACGCGAGCCGCGCAAGCAGTTCCTCCTGGCGCACGCTGCCGACTCGGCACGGGACGCATTGCCCGCACGACTCATCTCGGAAGAACTGCGCGATCCGACGCAGCGTATCGACCAGGTCCACCGTGTCGTCGAAGACCATGATCACGCCCGAACCGAGCGTCGCATTCGCGGCGCGGGTCGCCTCGAAGGTCAAGCGGAGATCCAGCGACTCCGGGCCGACGAAGACGCCGGCCGCGCCCCCGAGCAGGATCGCCCGGATGTCGCGATCGCCCGTCACGCCGCCGGCGAGGGAGATCAGGTCGCCCAGGGTCGCGCCGAACTCGACCTCATACACGCCCGGCCGCTCCACGTGCCCGGACAGGCAGAAGAGGCGCGGCCCGGTGGAGCCATCCGTGCCGATCGCCGCGTACGCCTCCCCTCCAAGCTCGAGGATCAGCGGGATGTTGGCCAGCGTCTCGACATTGTTGACGACCGTCGGCTTCCCGAAGAGCCCGACTTCGACCGGGAACGGCGGCTTGTTGCGCGGCTCGCCGCGCTTGCCCTCGATCGACTCGAAGAGCGCGGTCTCCTCGCCGCAGATGTACGCGCCGGCGCCCCGCCGAAGCTCGATATCGAAGGTGAGGTCCGAGCCCAGGATGTTCCAACCGAGCAAGCCGGCCGCGCGCGCCGCGTCGATGGCGTGGCGAACGGCCGCCGCCGCCTCCGGATACTCGCCGCGGAGGTAGAGGTATCCCAGGCTGGCGCCGGTCGCGAATGCGGCGATGGTCATCGCCTCCACGATGGCGAACGGGTCACCTTCCAGGAGCACGCGGTCCTTGAACGTCCCGGGTTCCGATTCGTCCGCGTTGCACACGAGGTAGTGCGGCTGGGCAGGCTGGATCGCCACGGCGGCCCACTTGCGACCGGTCGGGAAGGCGGCCCCACCGCGACCCATCAGCCGGGCAGCGGTGACCTCGGCGATGACCCCTTCCGGCCCGAGCTCGATGGCGCCCGACAACGCCGCGTAGCCGCCGCTCGCCCGATAGGCCGTGAGCGATCGTGGATCCACCACCCCGACCCGCCGCAGGAGGCGCAGGCCGGGGTCGCCTGCCTGGCGAACGGGGAGCGGCGGACGATCCAGCGTCGCGCCGTCGAGCCGCGCGAGGATCCCGGCCGCATCGATCGGGGCAGACGAGGAGACGTTCGACGCGTCACCGGCCCGCGTCACCATCGCGGCCGGGGCAAGGTCGCACAGGCCGAGGCAGGGCGAGCGCATCCACCCGACCCGGCCGTCCCGGGCCGCCTCGCCTTCCGGCCCGACCGTCCGCGTCAGGTCCTCGCAGATCCGCTCCGCGCCGGCGATCCGGCAAGCGATGTCGTCGCAGACATGGGCCATCACGGGCGGCCTCGGCCTGGTCGCGTATAGCGCGTAGAACGTTGCCACGCCGTACGCCTCCGCCGGGGGGACGGACAGCCGACGCGAGATGTAGTTGAGCGCGGGCTGGCTGATCCAGCCGATCCGATCCTGGACCGCGTGGAGCGCCGGCAGCAGGAGATCTCGCTGGGAACGCGCGGCGTGCCCGCCGCCGCTGGCTCGGGCATCGCGCGCATCGAGGCCGCGTTGCCCGCCGGTCCAGCTAGATCGAGGCGGGCCAAGCAGGGCGTCCACCGCCGCCCGCTCGGCAGCGGAGGCGAGCGGGCCGATGACGTGTAGATCCATCTCGCCCGAGTGTAGCGTCCGCCGAGGGAGGCTGACCGGACCATCCAGCCATCCCAGCCCGGGACTTCTGGGTCCTTGCAAGAGTTCCGCAATGCCAAGCGCATACCTCGCCCCCCGCTGCGCAACCCGGGTCGAACACCATCCGGAGATGCCCCAGACCATCGGTCCGGGACCATCGGCTCGCTTGCGCCGATCGGTCGTGACCGGACGACGGGTGGGGGTCATCGTGTCCTTGGTGCTCGGGTCGATCCTTGCGGTCAGCCCCCTGGCAAGTGCTCGCCCGGCGTCCACCGACGCGGGCCCACTGCCACCCGAAGCGTTCAGTCCGATCGGCCTTCCTGCCCCATCAGCAAGCCCAGCGTCCGCAGAGGCCCTCCGGCTGCCCGCGACGGGAGTCGTCGCGCCCAGTCCCAGCGAGGCGCCACCACCCGCCATCGCCGACTTCGAGGCCCCCCGGCCGTCCTTCGCGCCGCGACCATCCGTGCGCCAGGATGCCCAGGTCCGCGTCCTGGTGATCCCGAAGCCGACCCCGAAGCCGACCCCGAAACCCACCCCAAAACCCACCCCGAAACCCACGGCGAAGGTCACGACCAAGGCCCCGACGACCTCCCGGAAGGTCAATGGGACGGCCAGCTGGTACTGCATGACCGGCGTCAGTCCCTGTCACTACTCGAAATCTGGTGGTCTCTACGCCGCAGCCGGACCGGCCCTCCGCGTGGGCGACTGGCGCGGGCGCCGTGTGCAAGTCTGTCGCTCCGGCAACTGCGTCACCGTCACGCTCATCGACTGGTGCGGGTGTTACGGGTCCAGGGTCATCGACCTGTACAGCGACGCCTTCAAGCGCCTCGCTCCCACCTCGGCTGGTGTGATCAGCGTCACGGTCCGCTGGTAAGGCCAGGATCGGGCCAGCCGGGGGTAGCTGGCCGGCCGTTGACCACGCCGATTCCGGTGGGACCGCCAACCGGCTGACCGCGAGGCCTCAGGCTGGGACGGGTGCTTCGAGCTTCTCGATGCGGATGGCCGTGGCCTTGAATTCGGCCGTGCCGGATTTCGGATCGGTGGCGTCGATCGTGAGCAGGTTGACCGCGACGTCGTCCTGGAAGTGCATCGTCATGAACGTCAGCCCAGGGCGCAGCGACTCGTCCACGCGGATCGGCGCCTCCACCTGGCCGCGGCGGGACGTGATGCGCACCCGCTCACCCGGTTCCAGGCCCAACCGCTCGGCGTCCTCCGGGGAGATGTCCAAAGACTCACCGCGCCGCAACGGCGAGGTGTAACCGGCGGTCTGCACGCCCGTGTTGTACGAATCCAGCCGTCGCCCCGTGGTGAGCCGGATCGGGAAGTCCTCGCTCAGCCGATCCACCGGCGGATCGTGGTCCACGGGCACGAACGGCACCCGATTACCCGGCAACGGGTCTTCCCACAACCGGGAATGCAAGTACATCTCACCCGGATGGTCCTCGTCGTAGCACGGCCACTGGAGGCCGCCCAGCTCCTCGAGCCGCTGGTAGCTCATCCCGGTGTGGACCGGTGACAGCCGGCGGACCTCGTTCCAAACGGTCTCTGCGTCCGGTTCGCCCCATGCGCCGCCCATCCGGTTGGCGAGCTCAAAGATGATCGCCAGATCGTCGCGCGCTCCAGGCGGTGGTGCCACGGCCGCCCGCACCCGCTGGACTCGACGCTCGGAATTCGTGACCGTCCCCTCGGACTCCGCCCACGCGGCGGTCGCCGGGAAGACGACGTCGGCGAGCTCCGCGGTCTTGGTCAGGAACAGGTCCTGCACGACCAGGAAGTCGAGGCCCTTGAGCAGGCCGATCGCCCGCTTCTGGTCCGCCTCGGACTGGACCGGGTTCTCGCCGATGCAGTAGACCGCGGTCAGGTCGCCGCGCTCCATCGCATCGAACATGCCAGACAGGTGCCAGCCACGCTGGGGCGGGACGGCGACGCCCCATTCGGCGTCGAACTTCGCCCGCAGCGCGTCGTTCTCGACGTGCTGGAAGCCCGGCAGGCGATCCGGCAGGGCACCCATGTCGCCGCCACCCTGGACGTTGTTCTGCCCACGGAGCGGGTTGACGCCACTCCCATACCGCCCGACGTGACCGGTCAGCAGCACGAGCGAGATCAGGGCGAGGACGTTGTCCACCGCGTTGTGATGCTCGGTGATGCCAAGGGTCCAGCAGATCATCGCCCGCGGCGCCGTCGCCAGGGCATGGGCGAGCTCGCGGATCGATTCGGCGGGGACGCCGGTTTCGCGCTCGGCGTAGTCGAGCGTGTAACTCTCGACCTTCGCCTTGTACGCCTCGAAGTCGGACGTCGCGTGCTCGATGAACTGGCGGCTCTCGAGCCCGGCCGCGATGATCTCACGACCCACCGCGTTGGCCAGCGCGATGTCGCTGCCCACGTCGAGGCCGAGCCAACCGTCCGCCCACTCGGCGCTGGAGGTGCGGCGGGGATCCACGGCGTACAGGCGGGCGCCCTTGTGGATCGCCTTCAGCACATGGTGGAAGAAGATCGGGTGCGTCTCGCGGGCGTTGCTCCCCCACAGGACGACCAGATCCGTGTCCTCGGTCTCACGGTATGAACTTGTGCCGCCTCCGGCACCGAACACGGTCGCCAGACCGGCGACGCTCGGGGCGTGTCAGGTGCGGTTGCAGCTGTCGATGTTGTTGCTGCCCAGGATCGTTCGGCTGAACTTCTGGGCCGCGAAGTTGACCTCGTTGGTCGCCTTGCTGCAGCTGAACGTGCCGAAGGTCGCCGGGCCGTGGGCCACCCGGGCGGCCGTGAACCCTTCCACCACGCGATCCAGCGCCTCATCCCAGGTCGCGGGACGAAGATCGCCATCCTTCGTGTCGCGCACGAGGGGCTGGGTCAGTCGAACATACGGTTTCGCCACACCGGTGGCCTCCTGCGGATGTTGATGTCCCGATTGTAGCGCGCCCTGGAGGCTCGCCCAGACATACTCGTCAAGACACGTTCACCTCGCCCGTTCCATCTTCCACTCGACCGACGCGCCAGGCCTGGACCCCGGCGCCGTTGAGGGCTCGGATCGTGTCGTCCAGGTCGCCGGCCGGGACCGCCGCGAGGAGGCCGCCGCTCGTCTGCGGATCGTGGGCGAGGGTCACGAGTTTCGGCGAGATCCCGGCGGCGACGGTGAGCGCGGGAAGGACATAGCGGCGGTTGTGGGCCGCTCCGCCGGTCTCCACGCCGGCCGCCGCCAGGCCCAGCGCCCCGGGGAGTGCGGGCAGTCCGGCCGCCTCGAACACGAAGCGCGTGCTGGACGCCCGGGCCATCTCCAGGCCGTGCCCCAGCAGGCCGAAACCGGTGACGTCGGTCGCGGCCTGGACGCCGCGCGCCACGAGTACCTCGGAGGCGGCCCGGTTGAGCGTGCGCATCTGGTCGATCGCGCCGGACAGGTCCTCGCTCGCGGCTTTGCCCTGACGCTGGCCGCTGACGATCAGCCCGGTGCCCAGGCGCTTGGTCAGGAGCAGGGTATCGCCCGGTCGTGCTCCGCCTTTGCGCAGCAGCCGGTCCGGGTGCGCGGTGCCCACGACGGCAAGGCCGTACTTGGGCTCCGGGTCGCGGATCGTGTGGCCGCCGGCCAGGGTGCCGCCGGCTTCGCGGACCTTGGACGAGGCGCCTTCGAAGATCGCCGCCAGTGCGTCCCGCGGCAGTTCCTCGGGGAAGGCCGCGATGGACAGGGCGAACAGGACCCGGCCGCCCATCGCGAAGACGTCGCTGAGCGCGTTGGCCGCGGCGATCTCGCCGAACGTCCGTGGGTCGTCCACGAGCGGCGGGAAGAAATCGAGCGTGCCGATGATCGCAAGGTCATCGCTGACCCGGTAGACCGCGGCATCGTCGGGAGGCGTCAAGCCCGCGATCAGGGCCGGATCCGGGTCGGCCGCCATGTCCGCGCCCAGGCCGCTGAGCGCGTCAGCCAGGAGGTCCGCGCCGAGCTTTGCGGCGCAACCGCCGCAGTCGGTCAACTCGGTCAGGCGAAACGGCGCTGAGGCGTCAAGCACGGTCAAGCATGGTCACGCACGGATGATAGGTCCCGTCGCGCTACCATCGGGTCGGGAGCGGATGGGCCCCGGTGGGTCTCCTGGTCTTCAACACCAGTGGCGCGGCACCAGGTGCGGCGCGGTGGGTTCGACTCCCACGCGTTCCCGCCACGGAGGGCGCCTTGCCGACCAAGAGATCGACCGACCGCGCGCGACCGCCCAGTGTCGAGCGCGTCCTCGCCGAGCTTCGGGGTACGGACGCGGCCGTCGATTCGGAGGCGGCGGCGTGGACCGCCGTCGTGCGTGACGTCATCGATGGCGAGCGGGCTCAGCTCGCGGATGGGGCGGGGGCGCGCGCCGTCGCCGAGCTGGCCGCCGAGGCCCGCGAGCGCTTGGGTGCCTTTGCCGGCGCCGGGATCGAGTCGGTCATCAACGCGACCGGCGTGATGGTCCATACGAATCTCGGGCGCGCACCGTGGCCGGCGGTCGTTGTCGCAGGCGTGGCGGCGCTGGCCGGCGATCACGTACTGCTCGAGATGGACCCCGCCAACGGGCGTCGCGGCGCTCGGGCGCGCGTGGCGGAGGATCACCTCATCGCCCTGACCGGAGCGGAGGACGCGCTGGTCACGAACAACAACGCGGCGGCCGTTGCCCTCGCCGTGGGCCTGGTCGGGCGCGGCGGGGTTGCCGTGTCGCGCGGCGAACTGGTCGAGATCGGCGGCGGGGTGCGGATCCCGGACATCATCCGCCGGGCGGGCGCGAAGCTCATCGAGGTCGGGACGACGAATCGCACGAGAACCTTCGATTTCGAAGCTTCGCTCGCGGACGGCCGAGCTCGGGCGGTCCTGCGCGTCCACCCGTCCAACTTCACGATGTCCGGCTTCACTGAGTCGCCGGACCCGGTCGCTCTCGCCGACCTGGCGCACGCGCATGGCGCGATCGTGATCGACGATCTGGGCAGCGGCGCGCTGCTGGATACGGCTGCGTACGGCCTGGCCCACGAGCCGATGCCCCGCGAGCGATTGGCCGCTCGTGCCGACCTCGTGACGTTCAGCGGGGACAAGCTCGTCGGTGGACCGCAGGCCGGGTTCGTCGTGGGTCGGGCCGATCTCGTCGCGCGGATCCGGCGCGACCCGCTGGCCCGGGCGATGCGGCCGGACAAGCTGACGATGGCCGGCGTGGCGCTGACCCTGGGGCTGTATCGGGCCGGCCGGGCGACGGCGGAGATCCCGGTCTGGCGGATGATCGCGACGCCGGTAGCTGCCTTGCGGGTGCGAGCCGAGGTGGTGGCGACACGGATCGGGGAGGCGGCTGAGGTCGTGGAGCTGCGTTCCACCGTGGGCGGGGGCTCGCTCCCCGGGGAGACGCTCCCGTCGGTCGGGGTGGCGCTGAGCGTCGGCGCTCGAGGGTCGGCGACAAGGCTGATGGCGGCCCTCCGGCAGGGCGCGCCGATCGTCATCGGCCGGATCGAGGATGGGCGGGTCGTACTGGACCTGCGGACCGTGGAGCCGGGACGCGACGATGAGCTCGCCGCGGCCGTCGCGACGGCGGTGGCGTCGGCAGTCCTCGCCGCGCCGCCATGATCGGGCGGACATGACCGTCGTCGTCGGCACGGCCGGCCATATCGACCACGGCAAGACGACCCTGCTTCGAGCCCTGACCGGGATCGATGCCGACCGGCTGCCCGAGGAACGCCGGCGCGGGATGACGATCGATGTCGGATACGCGCATCTCGCGCTCGATGACGGGACGGCGATCGACTTCGTGGACGTGCCGGGTCACGACCGGCTGGTCGGCAACATGCTGGTCGGGGCAGGGGAGATCGATGCCGCGATGCTGGTCGTGGCCGCCGACGATGGTCCACGGGCCCAGACCCTGGAACACCTGGCCCTGCTCGATGCGCTTGGCATCGTCGCGGGCCTCGTCGTCGTGACCAAGATCGACACCGTCGCGCCGGAGCGCGTCACTGAAATCATCGCTACGGCGCGCGATCTCGTCGCGACCACGTCGCTGGCTGGCTCGCCGGTCCTCGCCGCATCCGGCGCGACCGGGGCGGGGATCGGCATGGTGCGGGAGGCGCTGGTCGCGCTCCGCGATGGGGTCGCTTTCGTGGGGCGTCCGCCGACCATCGCCATCGACCGGGTCTTCTCGGTCAAGGGCCGTGGCGTCGTCGTCACGGGCACGCTTCGTGGTGGCCCGCTGAACCGCGGCGATCGGTTGCGCCTGGTGCCCGGCGACGAAGACGTGCGGATCCGCGAGATCCAGGTCCACGGCGAAGGCGTAGCGCGGGTCGAAGTCGGTGGTCGGACGGCGCTCAACCTTGCTGGAGTCGATGCGGCGCGACTCCATCGTGGCCAGGTCCTGACCGCCGACCCTGCCGTCCGTGCCACGGACCGGATCCTGGTCACCTTTCGTGCGCCGGTCGCGGACCGGGGGCGTGGCCGGCTGCACGGCGGAACGGCGGCGACGGACGCCGCTGTCGGGCGCAGTGGCCGCGACGACCTGACTTTACCGGACGGGACGATCGCGGGGATCGTGCGGCTCGGCGAGTCCGTGGCGCTCCGCCCGGGTGATCGATTCGTCCTGCGGCGCGGGCCGACCGCCCCGCCTGTGGGCGGGACCGTCCTGGACACGGACCCGCCGCGGGGCATCTCACGCCGCCGCCAGACACCGGAGCGCGTGGCGGCCCTCGCGGCGCGCTTGGCTACGGCCCGGCTGGAGCTGCATGGGGCGCTGGAAGGCGTCAAGGGAGGTGGCGTCGCGCTCGCTCCTGACGTGGCTGCGACCGTCGCAGATCAGGCGCTCGCGTCGGTCGACGAGGGCGTGCCGCTCACGGTGGCCCGGGCACGTGCCGCGAGCTCGCTACGGCGGACCGTGACCTTGCGTCGCGATGGCGCGGACAGGGCCGCGATCGCCCTGATCGATCGGCTGATCGCGGACAGCCGTCTCATTCGAGATGACGAGGTGGTCCGTCCACCCGACGTTGGGGCCGCTGCGCCGGACCCGATGCTGTTGGCCGCGATGGACCGTCTGGAGCTGGCTCTCGCCACGCCCGCGCCCCCGTCACTCGCCAGTGCCTCGCGCGCCGTCGGCTGTCCCGCGGACGGGATCCGGGCCCTGGAGCGCGCCGGGCGGATCGCGGTGCTGGGTCCGGACCTCGCCTATGCCATGTCGACGTACCGCGATCTCGCCGCGACGGCGCTGCGGCTTGCCGCGGGAGCCCCGCTCAGCCCGGCGGTCCTCCGGAACGAGACCGGGACGAGCCGCAAGTACGTGATGGCGATCCTTGCCGATCTCGACCGACGCGCGATCCTGCGCCGCACGCCCGACGGGCACGTGCCAGGCTCCAGGGCGCCCAGCCCTCGGGCGCCCAGCCCCACGGCGCCAACGTGACCGAGTCACCGAGCTCCGCCCGAGCGCGCGCAACGGTCGGTGCGATCGTGCTCGCCGGCGGTCGGTCCTCGCGGTTCGGCCGGGACAAACTCGCCGAGCTCGTCCATGGCCGGCCGCTGCTTGAGCTCGCGATCGAAGCGGTTCGTACGGTCACCGACGACATCGTGCTCGTGATCGCCTCCGACGGCGGGCGTCTTGCCCCGCGAAACGTGCGCGTCGTTCGCGACGAGCGTCGCTTCGAGGGCCCCCTCGTCGCGCTTGGGGCGGGTCTCGCGGCGTCCACGGCGGACCGCATCATCGTCGTCGCCGGCGACATGCCGAGCCTCGTGCCGGCCGTGCTTCGGCGCATGGCGGACGTCCTTGACGACGGGCACATCGATGCCGTTTTCCTCGAGACCCCCGACCGACCCGCCCTACTGCCGATGGTCCTCCGCCGAACCGCGGCGAGTCCGGTCGCCGAGCGTCTGATCGCCGCGGGCATGCGTCGTCTCGGCGCCCTGCCCGACGCGCTTGGCACCTCGCTTCTCGCGGCAGCCACCTGGCGCCTGGACGACCCCGAGGGTGGGACCCTGCGCGACGTCGATACCGAGGGGGACCTGGCGTGACGGGTGGGCGCTCTAACCTTCGAGCGCCGGATCCTCGAACACGGCCGCACCCTCGACGAACGTGCCGACGACGCGCGTTTCGCCGATCGCGCCCGCCTCTCGGTCGAACAGGTCGCGGTCCAGGACCGCGAAGTCGGCCAGCTTGC
>JACCVB010000081.1 GCA_013698385.1 Chloroflexota bacterium | reverse complement strand
GCCCGACTCACCCAGCGGGCGCTGGCCGCGAAGACCGGCATCCCGCAGGAGACGATCGCCCGCATCGAGCGCGGTCGCGCGGACCCGCGTCTCAAGACCCTGGATCGCCTGCTGGAAGGCTGCGGCTACGGCCTGGAGGTGGAGCCGCGCCTCGGCATCGGGGTCGATCGGACGCAGATCCGCGATCTCCTGAAGCTCACGCCGTCGGAACGGCTCGCCCGCGCGATCGAGGTGGACCGTGAACATGTCGAGTTCCGCCGATCCCTGCGTCGGGTCGCCGAATGAGCGACCACGCCCGGTTCTCGGCCGGGGCATTGATCCGTGCGCTCGTCGACGCCCGCGTCGACTTCGTCGTGATCGGCGGCCTCGCCGCGCAAGCTCACGGTTCTCCGTTGATCACCGAAGACCTCGACATCTGCTTCGACCTCGATCGAAACAACTTGGAGCGGCTTGCTGGCGTCCTCGACGACCTCGCTGCCATCCGTCGAGGCGTGCCCGAAGGCGTCGTGGCGCCCCTGGACGAACGTGCGCTTCGCGCGGGCGACGTCTTCACCCTGCGGACTCGTCACGGTGACCTGGATCTGCTCGCTCGCCCCGATCCCTCGTTCGACTACAAGCAGTTGCGATCGCGGGCCGTGCAGTTCGACCTGGCGGGTATCACCGTATGGATGGCGGACCTCGATGATTTGATCGCCATGAAGCGTGCCGCGGGTCGACCGAAAGATCTGCTCGCGATCGAGCATCTGGGAGCCCTTCGGGACCAGATCGATCACCGCGACTAGCGCGAGACACCCGGCCTGATTCGGCGCCTCGTGGTGTCGTGCTACCCTGACATAGCAAGTTATGGACCGAACGCTGGATGGGGTCGCTGTGCTCGAAACCGACGAGGACGTTGCGCGCGCGGCGGGCGGGAGTGCGGCGGCGGAGTCGATCCGGCTGGACCTCGCCCACGCGTGGGGCGAGATGGGCGCGGCGTGGGGGGTGACCCCGGCCATCGCGCGAGTGCAGGCCTACCTGATGGCGCGCCAGGAACCGTTGACCGAGCGCGAGGTTCGTGAGGCGCTTGGCCTGTCGCACCGGGCAGCCAGCCTGGCCCTTGCCGAGGCCGAGTCGTGGGGCATCGTGGAACGGGTGTCCGAGCCCCGGCGGGTGGGTCGTCGCGGCCCCGCGGGCACGGCCTATCTGGCGGTCGGAGACCACTGGCAGTGGTTCGGGCGGGTCATCGCCGAGCGCAAGATCCGCGAAGGCGACCCGATCGTCGCGGTCCTGGAGCAGAAGGCCGATGAGGCCGCCGCCGCTTCAGCGCGTTACCCGGACGACTCTGAACTGCTCGCGCTGCGGGATTGGCTTGCATCGTTCGTCGTGTTCGTGCGGCTGTTCGATCGGGCGGTCGGGCTCGTGCCGCAGTTGGAGCCGCGGGAACTGGAGCGCTCGCTGGAGCTCCTGGGTCGAGTGCCGGATGTGACGATCCTTCGATTGTTCGACCTGCTGGGCGGGCTGGACGACGATGATGTGCTCGGCCTGGTCGAGGCCTTGTCGCGGTTATCGCCCACGGCCGCGCGGCGCGCCACGAAACTCATGTCGGGGGTCATCCGAACGGTCGCTCGCTGACCCGCACGAACCGCCACTTGGGCTTGGGCGCGCCTCGTGCCATAATCCGGACGCGCGAGGGGCTCGGTCGACTCGAACGGGCGACGACCCCGGGGCCAGCCCGGCCGGCGAACCGAGCGCGATCGACCAAGAGGAACCATAGCTTCCATGACCCTCGAAACGTCTACCTGGGCGACCAAGAAGGGCCTGGCCCAGATGCTCAAGGGCGGCGTCATCATGGACGTCGTCACGTCTGACCAGGCGAAGATCGCAGAGGACGCCGGCGCCGTTGCCGTGATGGCCCTCGAGCGCGTGCCGGCGGATATCCGCAAGGCGGGCGGCGTCGCGCGCATGTCCGACCCCGAGATGATCGTCGGGATCATGGATGCGGTGAGCATCCCGGTCATGGCCAAGGCTCGTATCGGCCATTTCGTCGAGGCCCAGGTCCTGGAAGCGCTCGGCGTCGACTACATCGACGAGTCGGAGGTCCTGACCCCCGCCGATGAGCACAACCATATCGACAAGCACGCCTTCAAGGTCCCGTTCGTGTGCGGCTGCCGGAACCTCGGCGAGGCCCTGCGCCGGATCAACGAGGGCGCCGCGATGATGCGGACCAAGGGCGAGGCCGGCACCGGCAACATCGTGGAAGCCGTGCACCAGTTGCGCGACGTGCTCAGCGAGATCCGGCGCCTCCAGGCGATGCGCGAGGACGAACTGTTCGTCGCGGCCAAGGATCTCCAGGCACCGTACGAACTGGTCAGGAAGGTGGCCGCGGACGGCAGGCTGCCGGTCGTCAACTTCGTCGCCGGCGGGATCTCCACCCCGGCCGATGCGGCACTCGTCATGCAGCTCGGCGCGGAGGGCGTGTTCGTGGGTTCGGGCATCTTCAAGAGCGAGGATCCGGCCCGCATGGCGAACGCGATCGTCCAGGCCACGACCTTCTTCGACGACGCCAAGAAGATCGCCGAGGTCAGCAAGGGCCTGGGCGCACCGATGCGCGGCATCGCTCTCGAAGAGATCCCCGAGCAGGAGCGGCTCGCGGTCCGCGGCTGGTAAGCAGCGTCACGACGACGGCGACCGGCAGCAGCCTCCAACCACGGATGAGGATCGGGGTCCTCGCCCTGCAAGGCGCGTTCCGCGAGCATCTCGACACGCTCCGCGCGATCGGGGTGGAGGGTGTCCGTGTCCGCGAGCCGGCCGACCTCGACGACGTCAGTGGGCTCATCCTGCCAGGCGGCGAGAGCACGACGATGCGCCTGCTGATCGAGCGATGGGGCCTGCGCGAACCCATCCTTGACCTCGCCGATCGGGGCGCGCCGATCTTCGGGACGTGCGCCGGGATGATCGTCCTGTCGCGCGACATCGCGGGTGACGAGGCGCCGATCCTGCCGCTGCTGGACGTCACCGTGGAGCGGAACGCCTTCGGGCGCCAGCTGGACTCGTTCGAGGCGGAGCTGTCCGTCCCGGTCCTTGGCGACACGCCGGTCCATGCCGTGTTCATCCGAGCCCCGGTGATCGAGCGGACCGGGCCCGGCGTGAACGTGCTGGCGCGATTGGACGACGGGCGGGTCGTCGCCGTGCGCGAGCGCAACATCATCGCCACGGCGTTCCATCCCGAGCTCGCCGGCGAGACTCGGTTCCATCGGCTCGTCGCGACGATGGCCGCCGAGCACGACGATCCAGGCGAAGGCTCCGGCCGCCGGCCCCACCCGACCCGCCGCGCCCGATCCACCCGGCTCGCCCGATGACGATCATCCGGCGCGCCCGCAGCCAGGGCAAGGTCCGAGCCGCCCGCCTGACCGACCTCGCCGCGCTGGGCGAACTCTCACGCCTGTGCCAGTCGGACGATCCGGCGACAAGATCCTTGGGCCTGCCCGTGAACGGCCCGCGGATCGGCGTGTTCAGCCTGTTCCGGTTGCCGCTCGTGGCCTTTCGACCGAACGACCTCCTGTACGTCTACGAACAGCAGGGTCGCCTCGCCGGCCTGGTTCGCGTGGAGCGCGATCCGTCGCGAGACGAATGGACGATCGTGGAGCTCGATGGCGTCGGCGTCGCCGACGCGGGCGACATTCGGTACCGCCTCGTCCAGCAGCTCCTGCGCGAAGGCGCCAAACGTGGCGCGGCGCGCTTTCACGTGGCCTGCGCGGACGCCGACGGCAATATCGAGCTGCTGATGCAGGCGGGCTTCATCCGCTACGGCGAGGAACGCGTGCTATTCCGCTCGCCCGATGTCGCGCTCCCGACCGTTTGGTCGGACGACGGCGCCGCGGCCGCCCGCATCCGCCCCGCTCAGTCGATCGACGCCGTCGCGCTCCACCGCCTGTACACTGCCGCGACGCCCGCGCCGGTCGCCCGCCTGGAGGCCCTGCGCCTGCCGGACTGGGAGCGTCAGGGGACCCATTCGCGCGTGCCGCGTTCCAGCCTCGCCCCGATCCTGCGCTTCGCCGATGTCGAGTCGTTCGTGCAGGTCGCGCCGGATGGCGGCAAGGACGGCACGATCCTCGACGGCCTCATCCAGATCGGCGTCGCGAAGGAGGATCAGCCGCATTATCTGAAGGTCATCGCAAGGGCGGAGGTCGACGTGTCGGCGCTCGTGGGATACGGGCTCGGCATCATCGGCGCGCGGACGTCGAAGGACGCCGACCATCGACACGAACACGGGGTCATCGCCCCCGTGCGAACCTATGAAGCACCGATCGATCGACGCCTCGAGGAGGCGGGCTTCGTCTCGATCGCGAGTGTCACCCTGCTCATGAAGGAAACCCTCGTCCGTGTCGCCGAACCCGCGCTCGTGCCGGCCGGCGTCCGCTAGTGGAGGACCGTGTGGGATCCGACGACCGACGCGAAACGATCGACGATCTCGATGCCCTGCTTTCATCGCTGCCGCCCGAGATCGTGGACGCCGTCCACGCCCTGCCGGATCGGCTGTCGCTGATCGAAGTGGTCATGGACCTGGGTCGGCGGCCGGAGGCGCGCTTCCCCGATTCGGAGGTGTCGCTGCTGGATCGCGAGATCGATGATGCAGACATCGCGTTCGTCGTCGAGCACATCGGGACGTTCGGCGATGACAACCGGGCGGGCATCGAGCGAACGCTCCACCGGATCAGCGCGATCCGCAATCGAAACGGCAAGGTCGTCGGCCTGACCTGCCGGATCGGGCGCGCGGTGTACGGCACGATCGAGATCATCAACGACTTCGTCGAGTCGGGAAGATCGATCCTGATCATGGGTCGGCCGGGCATCGGCAAGACGACGATGTTGCGCGAGGCCGCGCGCGTCCTGGCGGACGACCTGGGCAAGCGCGTGGTCGTGGTCGATACGTCGAACGAGATCGCGGGCGACGGCGACATCCCGCACCCGGCCATCGGCAAGGCGCGCCGGATGCAGGTGCGCACGCCTTCGATGCAGCACGAGGTGATGATCGAGGCAGTCGAGAATCACATGCCCCAGATCATCGTCATCGACGAGATCGGGACCGAGCTCGAGGCGCAGGCGGCACGGACGATCGCTGAGCGCGGCGTGCAGCTGATCGGCACGGCGCACGGCAACAACCTGG